>NZ_JACJON010000029.1 GCF_014695585.1 Microcoleus sp. FACHB-831
CCCGATTTCTCACCAATTGAAAATTGTTGGTCGAAAGTCAAAAGTATACTACGTTCGCTCAGTCCCAGAAATTATCCAGATTTAGCCAAAGCAATTGAAGAAGCTTTTAATAAAGTGTCTCTACAAGATATCCGTAACTGGTTTACTCACTCCTGTTACTGTACCTCACTAGAGTAGTAAACGCTATATTGGCATAGACGCTGAGCAAAAGTAGATATTAGGTTTCCTGACGTCAACTAAATCTATGGTTATAGGCGATCGCACTTGAATTAGTTTTTCTGGCGTAGCCCTCTCTGAAAACGATCTGCTAAAATAACAGCCATGAGTGGTTGTGCGAATCCACCCAATAAGGGTATAGAACTTATAAGAGCTAGCGATATGAGCGTCGGGTCAATCTTTTGGTTGAGGACTCCCAAAATAGCATTCTCTGCTGCTCTGCGCGTGTATAAGCGGCAAGTGACATTCGCATTCTTCATATACACATCGATCATATCTGACGCATTGTTGACAGAGATAAGCTCAATATAGACACGATCTCCTGGATTCAAAAGCTCAATATTTAAATCAAGAACACTATTTTCGCGTTTGGCCTCAATAATTTCTCCAAAGCCAACCTCTGGTTGAGTCTTTAGAGTGTAACCGACTATTTTCGCGCCTTTGTCAAGGCGTATCCGTACTGGTTGGTTTCCGATAGCTTGAGTACCGGAATTAAAGACTTCAAGGTTAAACAAGAATACCGAGTTTGCTCGTTCACCTGCATATGTGACCTCAAGATCGTTACGGATGGTGTCTGCAAATGAAAGTAACGAAGATGCATCATTGACAATGCAATCCACACGCCTGATCTTGTTCGTCTTCTGCCAGATGAATACGGATACACTTGCCGTGACTATTGATCCAGCAAGCGCACCAAGGATAGCAGCAACCGTAGGATTATCATACCAAGCCATCCGCTCGTATCACTCCCTATTAACTTAGCGGTCTAACTCTAGTTTAGACACCTCATTCAACTTAGCCTCGGTCGCATCCAACCTAGCTTCAATAGCCGCTAGCCTATCTGATTCCCCTGTATCAGCTTAAATCCCTTGTGAAATGTACCTCAGCACCAGCCTATTGAGACTGGTGTTTTACTGTTTAGCTATCTCCTCCAGTTGCCTCTTTACTTCAGGGTCTAGCTTGATGCTGAGTGTCATCTTGGTTGCTATCTCAAAAGGAGACCCTTAGCGTAGCATCGCTTTCACTAATTTTGGTATTTTCAACAACCAAAATTTCATCAATCAGCCCACTGGGGAGGTACTGCCCCTCGTACAGCAATGTTGTAAGCATTGCACCTCGCTTTTCGGTCTCCAGTGGAAATAATGGGTGGTATAGGAGTTGAACCTATCTCTGCGGATTAAAAGCCCGCTGCACAGCCGATATGCCAACCACCCTCAAATAATCCGAGTGACAGGATTTGAACCTGCAACATAAAAGTCCCCAGACAGACGCGATCGCCAAACTGCGCCACACCCGGATAAAAAGCTTGAGTTTGCAGGGACACGATATATCGTGCCCCTACGATGCAGTACTCCTGCTGCACCTAATTTGTGCAGAAAGAGTCTACTTCAGAATCTTGGAGACAACGCCAGCACCGATAGTGCGACTGCCTTCGCGAATGGCAAAGCGCATACCTTGCTCGATCGCGATCGCCTTGAATAACTCAACCGTCATCTTGACGCGATCGCCCGGTATCACCATGTCAGTTGCACTGCCATCTTCTGCCGTGAAAGATGCGATCGTACCCGAGATATCGCTTGTCCGCACGTAGAACTGAGGACGATAGCCTGGGAAAAATGAAGTTTTGCGACCTCCTTCTTTTTCCGTCAGGAAGTAAACCTCAGACTCAAACTGAGTGTGAGGTTTAATCGAACCGGGCGCAGCAATTACCATACCCCGCTCGACTTCATCTTTCTCGATACCCTGAAGCAACAAACCGGTAGTATTGTGAGAAATCCTGAGCGCGTCGATAACCGTTGTACTGCGAGTGTCTTTGAGTCCAACCAGTTCAAGCGTATCGCCAACCTTGACTCTACCGCCCTCGATCCTACCCGTCGCCATCGTACCCCGACCTTTGATCCAGAAGACATCCTCCACTGCCATCAGGAAAGGCTTGTCCAGTTCCCGTTCTGGTGTGGGAATGTAGGAGTCTACAGCATCCATGAGTTCGTAGATGCGATCGACCCACTCATTCTGACCTCGCTGAGTCTTAGGTGCAGCCGTCATCTTCTCCAACGCTTGGAGTGCCGAACCTGCCACAATGGGAATCTCATCACCGGGGAAGTTGTAGGAACTCAGGAGATCGCGAATTTCCAGTTCCACTAACTCCACCAGTTCTTCATCGTCCACCATGTCTTTCTTATTTAAAAAGACAACGAGGTGAGGCACTCCAACCTGCCGTGCCAGCAGGATATGCTCCCGCGTCTGCGGCATTGGGCCATCAGCCGCCGACACCACCAAGATGGCACCATCCATTTGAGCAGCACCCGTAATCATATTTTTCACGTAATCAGCATGACCGGGGCAGTCTACGTGAGCATAGTGTCGAGCACTGGTTTCATACTCAACGTGAGCCGTATTAATCGTGATTCCCCATTGCCTTTCCTCTGGGGCTGCATCGATTTCATCGTACCCTTTAGCTGTTGCCTGACCCAGCGCTGCTAGAGTCATCGTAATTGCTGCCGTTAAAGTCGTTTTTCCGTGGTCAACGTGACCGATGGTGCCGATATTGACGTGGGGTTTAGTCCGCTCAAATATTGCGCGTGCCATGCATTTGATACTTGATACTCCTTTTACTTTTACTTGGTGGAAACTTCCTCGACCTGAATTGGAACCAGGAACCCTGCGGTTAACAGGTGAGAAATCTGGCGTTGAGCGATCGAGGAATAACCCCTTACCCAAGAGTCGTTCGCGAAGCGTTCTCCGAAGGAGTACTTGGTCGCCGTCCTTAGGAGGGACAGGTCTCCATCCCGCAGGTAAGGGAAGGATTAACCCGTGCAAGTTTGTAAAGCATTAGGTTTAGTCGGTTAACAGCCGAGTATGTATGCTTTACCTGTTAGGGCACGGGTGAGAATTGGCTCCGGGAGTAGGACTTGAACCTACAACGACGCGGTTAACAGCCGCGAACTCTGCCAATTGAGCTATCCCGGAATAACCCCTCGCCCAAGAGTCGAACTTGGTCACCAGCCTTCGGAGGGCTAGGTCTGCATCCCGCAGGCAAGGGAAAAAAGTAATTTCAAATTTCAGATTGAAGTTGCAGATTTAAAAATTGAAATTAATTGTAAAAACTGAATCAGTTCTAATTTGAGAGGTTTTATATTCATGGCTTCTACAAATCCCAGCTTTTTTCATTTTGTAAGGTACGCGATCGCATATTTGTTGCGCTAACGTTACCAATCAACCGCCGCTACTAACCTCAAATACCTAATAGATAACCTTTCGGTGCTCGGGTGCATTGGGGTTGTTATGCTGTTCGACCGGGTAGCATTTTTTTACTCATAACTCACATCTTTCGTAGATTTAGAAACTTCCAAGTCGCTGTCTGACCAAGTTTGCTAACTTCTGATCTGATCCTTGCCTGAACAATATCGCCTTCTTTGATGCCTTCCTTTTCTAAAAGTCGCTTATCTTCTTCTTCCAAATCCACATTGACTTGTAAGCTATTGCTTACATCTTCAAGCGTAATTTCTGGAGGCTCAATGTCCAAATCAACTTCCAACACTGTATAAAATCCTGAAAACACAACTATTTTCGTGTTTGGATGGAAAGCCGTAGGCATTCCAAGAAGAATTGAAGAAGCATTTCTAAGCTTCAAGTTCACATCTTCAGAGTTTTTAACGGACTCATAATTCTCCGACACAGACTGCTTTGTTGCTTCGTCTACGACTTTCAGAAAACGATCAAACGTCATCTCCGGTGTTGGTGGAAGTTCACCAATCAGATCGCTGACTATTTTCTTAAATTCATTCAATACCTGTATTGCATCACTCTTTAACTCATTATTATCCTTTTGTTTGAAGTCTTGATTGTAATGTAGACAGTCATTTCTAATTTTTCGTATTACATCAAGACTGCCGTGAATGGTTTCTGTAATAAGACCTTCATTTTTTAGGGTGTTGATTCTTCTATACTGACTTTCAGTAACTAGCTTTTCCCGCCCCAAATTGGTAGCTAAAAACTTTGTGAAATCTTCAGCCGAGATTCCTGTGAGAGCAATACAGCCAGTGTAAAACCCAAATTCAAATAAATTTTCCGCCTCTTTCAAAAGTTTTATAAAATCGCTGACAGATGCTAAATATAAAATATCTTCAATTAACCATTTTCTTTCAATAATCTCATCAAGATTATTATCGAACCATTCTTTAATAATATCTCTGTATGCTGCTTTATCTCTCTCGATATATACCTTTCTTTGGCTTCCATCTATTAAAGAATAATTATATTTATTAAAGTCAATATACATAATTCTACAGATAGCTTTTCGGTAAATTGATTTCCCTATACTAGCAGATAGTCTCCAAGCAATGCCTTCACCAGCAACCTAGAGCAACAAAGCTATTAATTGTGTCGCAGTTGCGGTTGAACTCTCCTATTGGTAATATTATCCCGCACTGCCGGTCTAAGGCACTCAAGTCTAGAAATACTACCGCATAAAGCGGTCTGCTTATGAGCAATCCACCGGGGAGGTACTGCCCCTCCTACCTCTGCGTTATCAGCACGGTGCCTCGCTTCTCGGCCTCCGGTGGAAAACCGAAGATGAAGGAATCGAACCTTTACAGGTATTACCTGTACCCCAGCTTTCGAGACTGGTTGCCATCCATTTAGCAGCATCTTCCTTAAAGCACACCAAATAACTATTGCCGTCTAGGAGTGCAAGCTTGGAGGAAGGTGGAAGAATCGAACTCCTACGGTTATTAGCCGTACCACGGTGTTCAAGACCGCTTGCCGTCCACTCGGCGGCACCTTCCTTGAGGGTGTCTGACGGGACTCAAACCCGTTACGGCTTGCCTCACAAGCAAGTGCCGCGATCGCTTTGGCTTCAGACACCATAGTGGAGTCAAGGGGACTCGAACCCCTCACATCCTGCGTGCAAAGCAGGCGCTCTACCAAATGAGCTATGACCCCGTAAAGGTGGATCTGGTGGGGGTCGAACCCACAGCCTCTTCTTTGCAAGAGAAGCGTTCTCCCATTGGAACTACAGACCCATTTAGGCAGGAGTGGTAGGACTTAAACCCACATCATCCGAGGTAGAAGCTCGGCGCTCTATTCCCTTGAGCTACACTCCCATGATTGGTAGTCCTGACAGGGCTTGAACCTGTGACATCCTCTTTGTAAGAGAGGCGCTCTCCCGACTGAGCTACAGAACTAAAAGCGGATGATGGGACTCGAACCCATGCGCTAAGTATGGCGAACTCAGATGCTAGCCACTACATCACACCCGCATATCTGAAAGAGCGGATAACAGGACTCGAACCCGTATCATAAGCTTGGAAGGCTATTGTGCTAGCCATTGCACCATATCCGCTTGAGAGCAGGTGGCGAGATTTGCACTCGCAAGAAGGCTTTACAAGAGCCTCATGTTGCTGTTACATCACACCTGCATTATTCAAAGAGCAGACGGCGGGGGTTGAACCCACATCAAGGACTTACCATGCCCTTATGTTTCCGGTTACACCACATCTGCTTGAAGCAGGCGGCGAGAGTCGAACTCGCATCAGAAGATTACGAAACTCCTATGCTTGCCATTGCACCACGCCTGCAATTTGGTGGCGGGGGCAGGAGTCGAACCTGCTGATAAGAGGCTTATGAGACCTCCAAGCCTACCCTGGCTACTTCACCCGCATCGCACCAATACCCTTAACTGGACTGGAAAATCAAAAATTATGACTATAATCTTTTTATCGCAATACCTCACAGTTATGGCTCAGAAAGCAGAAGTTGAGTGCGATTACTGCCATAAGCGATTTACTCGCTCCATTAGTAAGTACAACCAGGATCTAAAAAAAGGTTGGAGGCAGTTCTGCTCTCAAGAATGTCAATGGTTAGCTCGGAACAAGAGAAAACAGGTGATTTGTGCCTGCTGTGGTACTACATTTATCAAAGAAGAAGCCCAAATTAGACAAACCAAGAATAATTTTTGTTCTCAATCTTGCTCGGCCAGTTATTCTAATCGACATAAAACCAAAGGAAACCGAAGGTCAAAACTTGAAGGTTGGATAGAATCTCAACTATCCCTGCTCTATCCAGCGTTAGAAATACATTACAACCGTAAGGATGCTATTAACGCCGAGTTAGACATCTATATTCCATCTCTCAGCCTAGCCATAGAGCTAAATGGAATTTTCCATTATGAGCCGATATATGGAGAGGATAAGCTGTTAAAAATCCAAAACAATGATGAAAGGAAATTTCAAGCTTGTCTAGAAAAAGGTATAGAGCTATGTTTGATTGATACTTCAAACTTCACTTACTTTAAAATAGACAAAGCTCAGAAGTACCTACAAATAGTTACTCAGATCATCGATAAGAAGTTGGCTCATCTTGAAATCTCAAGGTAGTTGACTTATTACCATGCGAAGCTACACCCTACTAATGCTCTTGGTGGGAGTCGAACCCACATATATAGAAATCGGGTCTAAGCCGATCGCGTCTTCCAATTCCGCCACAAGAGCAAGAAATTGAATACTCCTGGTGAGATTTGAACTCACATCCTACCGTCCCTGAAACGGTCGCCTCTTTCCAGTTGGGCTACAGGAGCAAACATAAACGATTTGGGTGATTCGAGTAGTGCGATCGCTGCGCTTCACACATTTAGGATTTAACACCCAATACCCCTGACTGGGATCGAACCAGCATCAACTTTGTACTCAACAAAGTATGTCTACCTGTTGCATCACAGGGGCGTATCGGGATGACAGGATTTGAACCTGCGACCATCAGCTCCCAAAGCTGCTGCGCTACCAAGCTGCGCCACATCCCGTTGATACTCCTGGTGGGGATCGAACCCACAAAAATAAAGCACAGATTTTAAGTCTGCCGCGTCTTCCAATTCCGCCACAGGAGTGAGTTTTGATGCTCCTAGTGGGAGTCGAACCCACACATAAATAACAACTACTTTTGAGGTAGCGGCCTCTTCGAGTTGGGCTACAGGAGCGTGATTTGGCTGCCCTGCCTGGGTTTGAACCAGGACTCTTCCCGTTCAAAGCGGGAGATGTTGCCAGTTACACCACAGGGCAATGAGTGGATGCCGGGACAGGGCTTGAACCTATATCTCAGATTTCAGAGAACTGCGACTTGCCTATTCGTCCACCCGGCAATGAAATAAATGGCTGCCCTGGTAGGGATTGAACCTACGACCGTTCGCTTAACAGGCGATCGCTCTTCCACTGAGCTACAGGGCAACGACAGCCCCCCAGGTCGGAACCGAACCGACGACCTCCTGTGCTTCAAACAGGCGCTACTACCAACTGAGCTACCGGGGGAAGTTTCAACGGAGAGGGAGGGATTTGAACCCTCGTCAAGTTACACTCGATCAATCTTTCCAGGATTGCGCCTTAAGCCACTCGGCCACCTCTCCATTTGAACGAGAGCGGAGGGACTCGAACCCCCACGTCTTCGGTTTCGTAGACCGAGATTTTATCCATTTAAACTACGCTCTCATTTGTTGTAAGGAAAACAGTCAATTGACTGCACTGCCCTGGCAGGAATCGAACCCGCGATCGCCGAGTTAACAGCTCGCTGCTTTACCACTCAGCTACAGGGCATTAGTAGTGCTGACGGGACTTGAACCCGCAAATCACTTGATTGAAAGCCAAGCGGCTTAAACCATTTGCCTACAGCACTATGAAAGGCGAGGGGACTGAGATTTGAACTCAGATCATCGGTTTTGGAGACCGAGATGTTGCCGTTACACCATCCCCACATAGATTTGAACTTTGAATCTAAAATCCAAAATTCAATGGGTCGTGCAGGAGTCGAACCTGCGATGCATGAAAGCCACCGTTTTACAGACGGTTGCCTACACCAGTAGGCGACACAACCCAGAAACGGAGAGGACAGGACTCGAACCTGCAATGGGATTTCCCAAACTTGTTTAGCAAACAAGCGCCTTAACCATTCGACCACCTCTCCAAATAGCCCCAGGGAGATTTGAACTCCTCGTTTCCGCCTTGAGGGGGCAGCGTCCTAAACCGCTAGACGATGAGGCTTTGTGTATCAGTAGGAGTAGCAGGACTTGAACCTGCGACCTGTCATCTTATGAGGATGCCGCTCTACCAACTGAGCTATACTCCCATCTCCGCCTTGCCAGAGCGGCGTCCTAACCACTAGACGAGCGAACCTTGCGAACTGAAGTGGGAGTAGCAGGACTCGAACCTGCGACCATACGGTTAAGAGCCGTCTGCTCTGCCAACTAAGCTATACTCCCTTAAAACAATTGCAAGGTTGAGAGGTCGAGGAGGGATTTGAACCCACGAATTTCTCTTTTGCAGAGAGACGCCTTCAACCACTTGGCTACTCGACCTCGATTATTCAGGCAATTTGTTCTCTGCAAGGAGATGCAGATACTAAATTGCCCGATAGCCCCAACGGGATTTGAACCCGTGTCTTCCGATCGAAATTCAGAAATCCTTGGCCTCTAGACGATGGGGCCATGTGATGAGAGCAACCAGGTTTAACTGTCTGAATTGCTGCTGAACGAGGCTGACGGGACTTGAACCCGCGACATCTTGTTCGACAGACAAGCACTCTACGCAACTGAGTTACAGCCTCATAATTTCAGCAGAAGTTCAGCAAATGCTCTCACTACAATCGTGTTACATCTCAGGTTTGTGGGGTGATGAGCCTTTAGGAAATGCGCGATCGCGTTTACCTTTTCAGCTACATTCCCCACTTGAGATGTCTGTGCCTAACATAATCAGCACAGATTAACTATCAAATAGGTGATTTATTATTTAGTTTTCAAGGTTCAGTAAAAAGCCTGTGAATATTTACAAAAACAACCTGCGCTCTAGGTAATAAACCTCTTGTATATTACGAATAGCTCTGGCGTTTTTGGCTTGTCTGAAGTTTGTATTATCCGCTTGTTTCGTATCTACTTCAGGTTTTTGGGAAGTAGATTCAGGCGGCACTTCAGGCGATTCTGGCTGATGCCAGAGTTTATTAATTAGTCGGATGTAGATTAACACCATGACTCTTTTAGGGGTTAGAGGTTGTTGTCTCTTTCCCTCTCTCCATACATTTATACTACATAAATGCTACAAGTGATGTCAAGGGGTTTGGAAAAATTTTTTTTGAGGGTGTAAGTGCATGGTTTAGCAGCGCTTCTAGTTGGTTGCGGTAGATAGTAGATGGGTATATCCAGATGTAGCGATCGCCCTTCCGCTTTGCACAGTCGCAAGTCGCTTGAAGCAGAGGCGATCGCATACTTTGCAACAAGCTAGGAGTTGTTCAACACAAAACAGATGTTGCACAAAGCGATCGCCCCCCGTTCCCAATAAAAAAGGCGGGCAAGATGCCCGCCCTACAAAGTGTTTTGAATTGTATTACCTCAAAGAAGAGGTACAAACTTGAGAATCCTGCCAAAGCTTGAAGAGGAAGAATTCAGTGCGATCGCCTTCGCCTTCGCGCGACTTTCGCCTTCGGGCAAATGCGAAGGCTACTTGCTTTTCTTATCTAAATACCCTTTAAGACCAAAACCGCTCCCTAAACCACCTGCAAATGCAACGGTCAACTTCAGTAGCTCTCTATAAACTTCTACATCTTTATTGACTAAGAAAACCGTTAACAATCCAAAAAATATTAAAATTATAACCGTATTAATCAAAGTGTACTTTCTAGCTGCTTGAGCATCAGCAAACGTCCTTTCATCATCTTTTTCTACAATATCAAGTATTTTGGAAATATGCCCTTCATTAATTTTGTCTTGAAGCGGCGAGCCAAAAGGTGTAGAAATACGTTGCATTGAGAGGGTTGCTTGCATAACTCTCTTTACTTCTGGAGGAAGGTTTTCTAGTTCAGCAGTAATTTTGTCTAAATCTCCCCCTTCATCATCTTGTTCATCTCTTTTTTTATCGGGGGTTTCATCGGATGCAGGTTCTCGCTCTGACATACTATCTGCTCCTCAAAATACGAGAAAAATCTGCTTTATAAACAGATGCTTCCATCTCAGAAATATCTGATTCTAGTAAAATACATAATTTTGAACGCCAGAACTGCATAAGCTTACGTTCCAGAGCGTCTTGAACCCTTTCTTCTACTTCATTCTCGATAAATATTGAACAGGCGTACCTAACTAAATACTCAAATGTCTTATCGCTAATTTCTCCCTTTGCGTGCAAATAAGAAAAGTAAGACAAAGAACCCTTAAGGCTTTCTACATTCAAGCCCGTAAAATTATCTCGGCTTAATACTAAGTCTTTGTTTGAAGCAGATTTAGCTATTCTCGCGTTTCGTTTGTCTTGTACAAGCACAGGGATATTCCTCAACTCGTAAAAAAATTGTGGTAAATTACCCTACCTAAACTATTGTACTTTTAGATGGGCTAGGGGAATTAGTCTAGAAGAAAAGGGCGGGCAAGATGCCCGCCCTACAAAGTGTTTTGAAGTGTATTACCTCAAAGAAGAGGTACAAACTTGAGAATCCTGCCAAAGCTTGAAGAGGAAGAATTCAGTGCGATCGCTCATCGCCGTCACAAACACACCCTCTCCACACCCGGAACCTGCCGATAACCAAGTTCCATACAGACAGACTTCGACATACTCAGCATCGCAGACAGACATCTGAATAATTTCCGATCCTTCTCGTCGCGCCTCAATCTGCAACTGAGCTAGTTCTGGCAGATCCGCAGGCAGCAAAAACGAAGCCGTACTGGGTTGCACGCAGACGCCGTTTCCGACTCGTAGCGCCAGCATCACTCGCGCACTCACCCAATCTTCTAGAGATTGAGCCAGATGCTCTAAGTGAAATCCGGTTTCCATGTAAGTGAGTTTCAGCATATTCTGGTGTTTTCCCCCTATTCCAGGTGTTCTTGCTGCTCTTTCCAGAACTGTTCGGCAAACGCAACCGCTGGGTGCATTGGTGCTTTGGGCTGGCTAAGGAGTGGCATACCAGCTATAAGCGGCGTGCGATCGCCCTTTCGTTGGTTACACCTCTCGCAAGCTGTAACTACGTTATCCCATTTGTGTTTTCCACCCTTTGACACGGGAATGACGTGATCGATCGTCAGCTGTTTCGTGCTGCCGCAGTATTGGCAGGTGTGATGATCTCGCTTGAGCAGTTCGCGCCTATTGACTGGCGGCACTTTCCACACCCGTTCAGCGCCAGCTATCGTCAAGCGGATATGTTCTGGCACTTGGTAAACTACACTGGGCGATCGCACTGCTATCCCACTCCCACCCGCAAAATCAAGTGGTTCGGCTTTGCCAGTAACAATCAGAATAATTGCTCGTTTGATATTTACTCGACTGACTGGGAGGTAATTTCTAGAAAAAACCACCACCGATCGACCTAACACTTGAGTTGCGCTTGTCACGACTAGGCTCCTTATACAAGAACCCCCGCTTCTACTTAGTAGAAGCGGGGGCTGGAAAAACTTTTTCAGTCTTCTCGTCCTATGTTTGTACAGCTACTATGCGCCTGTACTTCCCGCTTCGCTCGTCTATATGCGGATCTGCTGCTTGCAGATCCTTTCTACCGTCTAGATTATTGCCAATATTTTTAAATTCCTCTGGTAAGCCCTGCCCTCCTATAAATACATACTCCACGCCCATAGCCGCTGATTCCCAACTGCATGAGCGGCTGGCCAAATAATGACTGGGGTTGGAGTAGGTAGGTCGAAGGTTCACTGAAGGCTACTTTAAAAGATAAAGATCAAGGTGACTTTTTAAATACTACACTGATATTACAACCCTGTCCACTGTTTTAAGGAGAAAAGATCGTGCATACCCTTCCTCGGACTTCAACAACTGAAATGGAAGTTACCAGCATTCGCCTCGAACGCGAACTTAAGGAAAGGCTCAAGGAACTTTCCGGCCATCAGGGATATCAAGCGCTCATCCGAGATATCCTCTGGAATTATGTGCAGCATAAATCCGATGACTATAAACCTTTGGTAACAAAAGCGGATATTCGAGCCAGCATTGAAGCGACTGCCCAGCAGGAGGAACGTTGCGTACTTACAGGCAAGTTTATCCGACCAAATGAGCCGATGTTTCTAGGACTGACGACCAAGGGAGATATGGTGCCCTTGAGTATAGACAGTTTATCGTCGAGGTAGAATTTTTCTTCGAGCAATCGGATAAACGAAAAAGGCGATCGCGAAGCTTATCCCCAAAGAGCAATTTGCATAAATTCCACCTGGAACACCTTCGGGGCGATCGCCGGGCAAATCTATTATCAAGAGACAGCAGATTTTGCTTGCGGCATATACCGCAAGCAAAAAGGCGATCGCTCTCAACTCCCTTCAAGGAGAAGAGGCGCGATCGCCCACAATATCATTTTGTATTTGGGGTTAGCGACTAAGGATTAAGAAATTCCGCGATCGCCACTCCTTGTAGAGACGCGATAAATCGGAGTCTCCCACTTCCCAGCATTAAACATCCTGTTCGCTTAAATCGCGAGTCATGTGGTCGAATGGCTTATCCACAAACGACGTATCAGCAACACCAGCTGCTACAACTTGTTCCTTAACAATATCCTTCATAATCTGGATACCGCGAACAGTAGGCCCAATAGGTACGCCTAACGAGTTGTAGGTTTCCCGCAGACCTTGCAGCACGCGCTCGTCCAGCACATTCATATCACCTGCAACCAGTGCATAACTGGCATAGCGCAGGTAATAGTCCATATCCCGCAGACAAGCAGCATAGCGTCTCGTCGTATACGCATTTCCGCCCGGTCTAATCAGTTCCGGCAATTCTTCAAACAGCCGCGAACCCGCCTGTTTGACAATAGCCGCAGCATTAGAATTAATCACAGCCGCCGCCTGGACTCGTGCCGTGCCCGTCTCAAAGTAAGATTTAAGCGAATCAACGGCATTGCGATCTAGGTAACGCCCGGTAACATCGTAATTTTTAATCAGGTTTGTGACTGCGTCGCGCATGAAATAGCTCTCCCAACAACAGATCTTTATACGTTTACAGCAATCTGCTTATCCTATCCATTTATAATCCCACAGCAACGGCTCGTGCAGGTTTAATTGACAACGTGACTTTACAAAGAAACCCGGTTTCATTTGCGAAACCGGGCTTCTGATATCTTGTTCATAGTTGCGTCCACTAAATTTCAGGCGCTAGTACGAAACGCTTCTACCTTCGCCCCGCCTGTAGACGACTTGCGTGCCCCAGCACCCACTTTCCCACGGCTAGCTCGCTTGAACCAATTTATCTCCAATACTGGCCGCGAAACCAATTCCAATTCTTCTGGATATCTGGGCTTTGGATCGTTGACCAACCATATTGGTGGCACCATCATTGGGTCATATTCAGCAATTATATCTACAACACCAGGACGCTGCTTGAGCTGCACCCTAGCCCCAGCGCGGTACTGGAGTTCTTCTTGGTGGTCTAAATCAGCATTTAAATTAAACATCAATCTTTTTTTGGCTAAACAGTATCTTTTGATACTATTTTACAAACTTATGAATGAGATTGGAAAGCCATATATAAGTTTTGCTACAAATTTTAATGTTTCTCGGTTCATCCCCAACTATGAGGGGATATTCTGTATCCCATAATACAAAACGTCATTTAGCCTATCTTTAGGATGATGCAGGTATAGCGAAGGCTTCTGTCCTAAAGATCGGTTGCCCTAATCGAGTCCTTTATCTCCCACCCCTTGACCTCGCCCTCCACTAGACCTGATGATTGGTTACGCTGTTTTCCCGCTTCCCTGGATTTGAGCCAGCTTAGAAATTAAGGAGTCATTCATGTTCCAGACCCCGCAAGAGTTCCTGAATTACGTTAAAGAAAAGAACATTCAAATAATTGACCTAAAGTTCATCGATACGCCAGGTATCTGGCAGCACCTCTCGCTGTACCAAAACCAAATTGACGAGAGTTCCTTTACAGAAGGCGTACCTTTCGACGGCTCAAGCATTCGGGGTTGGAAAGCCATCAACGAATCAGACATGATGATGGTACTAGATCCAACAACCGCCTGGATCGACCCATTCATGGCAGAACCGACTTTAAGCGTCGTCTGTAGCATCACAGAACCTCGCACAGGTCAACCTTACAACCGCGACCCCCGCACCATTGCACAGAAGGCAGTAGACTACCTAATTTCCACTGGCATTGGCGATACCGTCTTCATTGGCCCAGAAGCTGAGTTCTTCATCTTTGATGATGTCCGCTTTGACCAAAACCAGCATGAAGGCTATTACCACGTAGATTCCATCGAGGGACGTTGGAATTCTGGTAGAAAAGAAGAGGGTGGCAACCTCGGTTATAAGCCCCGCTACAAAGAAGGTTACTTCCCAGTTGCGCCGACCGATACCTCCCAGGATATGCGGACGGAAATGCTGCTGACGATGGCGAAGTGTGGCGTGCCGATTGAAAAGCACCACCATGAAGTCGCTTCGGGGGGTCAGTGCGAACTGGGTTTCCGCTTTGATACTTTGATCAAGGCTGCTGACTCGTTGATGACCTATAAGTATGTCATCAAGAACGTTGCCAAGAAATATGGCAAAACCGTTACTTTCATGCCGAAGCCTGTATTTAACGACAACGGCTCTGGGATGCACACCCACCAGTCAATCTGGAAAGATGGGCAACCGCTGTTTGCAGGCGATAAGTATGCTGGCTTGAGTCAAATGGCTTTGCATTACATCGGTGGTTTGCTCAAGCACGCTCCGGCGCTTTTGGCTTTAACTAACCCCACGACCAATTCTTACAAGCGTCTGGTTCCGGGCTTTGAAGCACCAGTGAACCTTGCCTACTCCCAAGGCAACCGTTCTGCTTCGATACGGATTCCCCTCTCTGGCAGCAATCCCAAGGCGAAGCGGTTAGAGTTCCGCTGCCCTGATGCTACCTCTAACCCATACCTTGCCTTTGCTGCGATGCTCTGTGCTGGGCTTGATGGCATCAAGAACCAGATTGACCCAGGCGAACCTTTGGATGTGGATATCTACGACCTCAGCCCAGAGGAGTTGAGCAAGATTCCTTCTACTCCAGGTTCTTTGGATCTGGCACTCGAAGCGCTGGAGAAGGATCACGCTTTCTTGACCGAACCGGGCGTGTTTACGGAAGACTTTATCAATACGTGGATTTCCTACAAGCTTGATAACGAAGTCAACCCAATGCGTCTGCGTCCTCACCCTTATGAGTTCGCTCTCTATTACGATTGCTAATTTTTGGGGTTTAGGTTAGGGAAGAATTTATTACATCTTGCTTCTTCCATCGCAACTTGCGATCGCCGCTACCATTCTCTGGTGGCGGTTTTTTTGCGTCTGGCTAAGGACAGAGGGCAATTATTAAAAGCTAATTACAATTAAAAATATGTTGTTACAAAACGACATAAAAATAATCGCCGTCATCTTGTTGCACGTATGCTTCGGCGAAGGCAGAGGCGAGGCTGGTCAAGAAAGCGCGATCGCGATCCCCTAATTCTCCGCTCACCCCATTTAAGATAATTCCCATGTCTGACACTCTAACCAAGCTGACCTACCAAACTTTTCAGCAGGGCAAAAGTTACTTTGGTTTAGCTCACAAAATTATAAGTACGCGGTTGCTGAACCTAATTTCTCCTAACGATAAGCAGCTGACCAAACCTCTGCCGCCAGAGCTTCTACTCAAAGCACAACAAAAGCTTGAGCAGATTATTGAAGCAGACTGGCAAGATGCCGAACGCGGTATATATCCCGAAAGTTTGCTCTTTGATAACCCTTGGGAAGATTTTTTCCGCTACTACCCCGTGCTTTGCCTAGATACTCTACAAATCTGGGAGCGAGCTAACCAAAAGCGATATCAAGAATTCTCTCCAGAGATTTCAACAGAAGGTTATCCCAGCTACTACCTGCAAAACTTCCATCACCAAACAGATGGCTACTTAAGCGATTTATCAGCAAATCTCTATGATTTGCAGGTGGAAATCTTGTTTGGTGGTTCGGCTGATGCTATGCGGCGGCGAATTCTCGCTCCGTTGAAAAAAGGGCTGAAAGCTTTTGATTCTATTTCACCAAAACAAATTCGCATTCTTGATGTAGCCTGTGGAACTGGTCGCACGCTTAAAGCAATCCGTGCTGCTTTACCTGGGGCATCTCTTTACGGTACGGATTTGTCACCTGCTTACTTGCGTAAGGCAAATCAGCTCTTGTCGGAAATTCCAGGAGAATTGCCGCAACTGCTACACGCTAATGCTGAGGAACTACCTTACCTAGATAACTATTTCCATGCGACAACATGCGTTTTTCTATTCCACGAGTTACCTCCGGCAGTCCGCCAGCGCGTAATCGAGCAATGCTATAGGGTGACGCAACCTGGGGGAGTATTTGTTATCTGCGACTCTATTCAGGCAAGCGATGCTCCGGAACTGGTACCAATGATGGACAGCTTCCACGAAACATTTCACGAGCCATATTACAAGCACTACATGACCGACAATCTCGTAGAACGTCTTGAGCAAGCAGGCTTCGAGGATATAAGAACGGAAGTTCACTTTATGAGCAAGTATTTGATTGCTCAAAAGCCTGTGGCTGTCACGACAACCCTGCATCAGGAGTTCTCAACACAACGAGAACTGTCTGCACAGAAGAATTAAGTTAATATTGCGAAAGGTAAGTTAATAAAGCGAAATAAAGATGACAGTTGCATATCCCCGTAAATTCGGTAATGCGCTAGGCGGGCGCGACATATTAAAGCAAGTGGTGCGCGATCGCGAAATTCATCTACTTACACTCAATCGCTACCGTTTCAGCGAACAACGCAGCTGCAAAGACCTCACAGATGTGATCGAACAGCTCAACGGCAAGCCAGTTGAACTGGTGCGCGACTTGTCTCGTCACATTTCTGATGAGGCGCGTCATGCCATGTGGTTGACAGACTTGTTAGTAGATTTGGGAGCGGGCATCGGTACGCCGCCTGGGGTATCATACATCGATGAATTTGAACGGTTGCTAGACAGCGACCAAAAAGACCCAGTTAAGGATCTCGAAGACTTTGTGATTTCGTCAATGGCAGCGATTAACGTTACCGAAAAGCGAGGTTGCGAGTATTTCTCCGCCCACATTTACGCCCTCAAAAACGCCCCCCAAACTGAAGAGAATATCAAAATCCGCGAAACTATTGAACGGATTCTGCCAGAAGAAGCAGGTCACGTTCGCTGGGGAACGCGCTGGCTGGCACAAATAGCCGATAAAAGTCCGGAACATCGCCAGAAGGTGGAACAAGCCAAGCGCAAGTATGCGGCAATTGAACAAGCTGCCTTTGAATCCGGCATGGATATCATGCTGGGTGCAGAACTGCGCCGAGTCGGGAAGCTAGTGGATATTGCTAATACGATGCCTTTGTGGCAACGTCCCCAGTATTTGATGGAGCGTTTGCCGCAGACATTGCTAGCACCAGATTTGCAGATGACGCGCATTGAAATTGTGCAGCGAGTTATGCGTCGCAATCCACAGGATTTGATGGAAAAGTTTGTGCCGATGTTCTTGAACGGATTGAACGGCGTTCCGAAAAAGGAAAAGAAGGAAACTGTGTAGATTTGAGTTAGAGGCAAATCCCAAAGTTTTTGGGATTTGCCTGCTAAATTTCTGTTATAAATTGCGCCTTAACTTTCTTTTCATCCAGTTCCAAACTCGGCGAAAACTCAAGTAACGACGATATTTCTGAGCCGCTTCTTTACCTACTAGCAATAAACCAAGCCAAAACATCAGTTCCGCCATAACGCCAAGAAGCGGAATTAGTAGTGTTTTTTGGGCCAAGGAAAGTGGCAGCAATGGCACAACCGAGAATATTGCAATCGGGGGCAGAAAAGATACAACAATTAAAAACAAACCCAAATTCTGGGCTTTCAACTTTTAACCCCAGTTGTAGCAATGCCTCGAATAAACTGGCGCTGACCGATGAGGAAAAGCAGCACTACTGGGACGGTGGCAATTACTACAGCGGCCATCATTAAAGGCCAGTTATTAGTGAATTGCTCTTGAAAGCTAGCTAATGCCAGTTGCACTGTCTTAAGTTCAGGTCGAGTTGTAAAGACCAACGGTTTGAAGAGGTCGTTCCATTCACCAATAAAAGTGAAGAGAAACAGCGTTACTAAGGCTGGTCGAGCTAAGGGTAACATTACACGCCACAAAATCTGTAGGCGGTTTGCGCCATCCAGCGCCGCCGCTTCTTCTAGTTCGATGGGGATGGTTTGGAAGTATTGACGCAGCAGAAAAATGCCAAAGCCGTTAGCTGCTGTGGGCAAAATCAGCGCTCCATAGGTATTGATTAAGTGGCCCCATTTTAGTACTAGAAAAATGGGGATTACCAGCAGTTGGAAGGGAATAACGAGGGTTGCGAGGACAACTAGGAGGATGGCTTGCCGACCCTTGAATTTGAGTCTAGCTAGGGCATAACCTGCTAGGGCTGAGGTGATAATTTGAAAAGCGGTTACGGCGATCGCTACTAGAGTGGAATTGGCAAAGGCTAGGAGAAAGTCACCGCCTTTCCATGCCGCTTGGTAGTTAGCCAAAGTAGGGTTAGCGGGAAAAATCCCCCCTCCGGGATTTGCACCCGCGCTTTCAAAAGAGGTGAGGAACACAACGCCTAGTGGTAGCAGTACAATTGCTGCACCCAGCAGTAGCAAAATTAGGCTCGCCTGCTCCCCCAATCGAGATGGTTTATTATTTGGAGGTCTTTTAGGCATAAATACACATTTAACCCTATGCTTTTACTATTAGATGGGATATTCTTCCTTTTGGGGAAACTTAATCAACACCGATTAGGTCTAACATACATAGACGTTTGTTAAATTAAATTTAACCGTTTTGCTCCTCACCCTCAAGCTAAAGCGTTGAGATATCTCATATAACCCTAGTTACGCAAACAGGAGAAAATCGACTTATGCAGCAGATTGCAGCTAATGACGCAATCGACTACCAGAGCGAAACATATAAAGACGCCTACAGTCGCATCAACGCGATTGTGATTGAAGGGGAACAGGAGGCCCACGAAAATTACATCAGTCTGGCCGAGATGCTGCCAGATGATAAGGATGAGTTGAGCCGCCTCTCTAAAATGGAGAGTCGTCACAAAAAAGGATTTGAAGCCTGCGGTCGGAATTTGAAGGTGACGCCAGATATGGAGTTTGCCCGTGAATTCTTTAGCAGCCTGCACGGGAATTTCCAGCAGGCAGCGGCTGAAGGCAAATTGGTAACTTGTCTGCTGATTCAATCGCTAATTATTGAATGCTTTGCGATCGCAGCCTACAACATCTACATTCCCTTTGCTGATGACTTCGCCCGTAAAATTACTGAAGGCGTTGTCAAAGAAGAATACAGCCACTTAAACTTTGGTGAAGCTTGGCTAAAAGCTCACTTTGAGGAAGCGAAAGCTGAACTCGAAGAAGCAAATCGCCAAAACCTTCCCCTAGTCTGGAAAATGCTGAATAAAGTCGAGGCTGATGCTCGCGTTCTCGGCATGGACAAAGATGCCCTAGTTGAGGACTTCATGATTCAGTACGGAGAAGCGTTGAGTAATATCGGTTTCAACAGTCGCGAACTCATGCGGATGTCAGCGCACGGGTTGGCATCTGTCTGAATAAGAAGCATCTTAAATTAGCCATTAGCCCCTCGCGGCTGACGGCTAATTATTGGCAGCTTTTTGTAATATTTTTAACAGCTTTTCCAGGTCGTTTCTACCATCAATACGGTTGCGGTTCGGAAGTTCAGGTCTAAATAGAGTAATTCATGTTTGGTCTAATCGGTCACCTTACCAATTTGCAACACGCCCAGTCCGTCGCTAGAGAGCTAGGCTACCCAGAATACGCCGATCAAGGGCTGGATTTCTGGTGCAGTGCGCCACCGCAAATCGTCGATAACATAACAGTCACAAGCATTACAGGTCAAAAAATTCAAGGGCAATATGTAGAATCCTGCTTTGTGCCAGAAATGCTGGCAATGGGCAGAGGTAAGGCGGCGGTGCGAAAAGTTCTCAACGCCATGGCTCATGCCCAAAAGAATGGAATTAACATAAGCGCTCTGGGTGGCTTTTCCTCGATTATTTTTGAAGAATTTAACCTGCACGAGAGCAGGCAGGTTCGCAACATCCGCTTAGAGTTCGACCGATTTACAACAGGCAATACCCACACGGCTTATATTATCTGCCGTCAGGTGGAAGAAGCATCCAAGAAGCTGGGGATAGAACTATCCAAGGCGACAGTTGCTGTATGCGGTGCGACAGGAGATATTGGCAGTGCAGTCTGTCGGTGGTTGGACGCCCGTACTGATGTAGCCGAGTTACTATTGATTGCCCGCAAGCAGGATCGATTGCAAGCTTTGCAGGCGGAACTCGGACGGGGCAAAATTATGGTACTAGAGGAGGCGCTGCCCCAGGCTGACATTATAGTTTGGGTGGCAAGTATGCCCAAGGGAGTTGAAATCGATCCAACCACATTAAAGCAACCTTGTTTGGTGATTGATGGGGGTTATCCCAAAAACATGGCCAATAATATTCAGCATCCTGGCGTGTATGTTGTTAACGGTGGCATTGTGGAGCATTCCCTGGATATTGACTGGCGAATTATGAAAATCGTCAACTTAATGGAAGCTCCGACACGACAGTTGTTTGCTTGTTTTGCTGAATCAATGCTCCTGGAATTTGAAAAGTGGCACACCAACTTTTCTTGGGGTCGCAATCAAATTACCGTCGCAAAAATGGAGCAAATTGGTGAAGTTTCGGTGAAGCACGGATTCCGACCGCTATTGTCATTCTGAAGGTAAGACTTGTTATCCCTTGGAATGCAACACATCCCCCAACCCCCCGCTCGTCGGGGGGCTAGGGTAAGTAATTCGCAAGCTAAATGTGCTAATTAATTTCAGGTTTTGCCTTCTTGTGACGGGCTAGTGGCAGGGCTGACTTTGATAAAACTGGTTTTATAGATAACAGGGGTAAACTGGCAATCGAGCCGCAGCTCTATGTAGTTTCTTGCTTTTCAGACGGGTTGACGCAAATCTACATGAATGGCAAGTATTGCTGCTTCGACAAAACTCAGAAGGTTGTAATTATCAGCCGAGTTTGATTGAGTTTAATAATTGTTGGTGAAAAAAGCTAGGGCAGGTGGCGGCTATGATTCCTGTGCTAACTAAGCGATTATCGCTGCAAGGCTTGAAAGTGGCAAGCGGGGGTACATTCGCTTGTAGGAGTAGGGGAGAGCGATCGCCCTACTTAACCTGGAAGTGACGGATATAGGTTTATCCAGCCTTGGCTACGTTTCTTGCACTCACTACAGGTTAGGATCTATAAAGTTTCCTAAATGTTATCGAAATTGTTAACGTGGCAAGTCCTGAGCGCAAGCCGTTACTGTTAGATTTTGAAAAGCCGCTCTCTGAGTTAGAGACGCGGATTGAGCAGATTCGCGAACTGGCTGAAGAAAATAACGTCGATGTCTCTGAACAAATTCGCCAACTGGAGGCGAGAGCAGTGCAACTTCGACAAGAAATTTTCAGCAGTTTATCACCAGTGCAGCGGCTACAGCTAGCTCGGCATCCCCGGCGTCCGAGTACGCTGGACTATATCCAAGCGATTAGCGATGAATGGATGGAAATGCATGGCGATCGCGGTGGTTATGACGATCCCGCTTTAGTTGGTGGCCTCGCCCGTTTAGCTGGTCGTCCCGTCGTGATGCTCGGACATCAAAAAGGCAGAGACACTAAAGATAATGTCGCCCGTAATTTTGGGATGGCGGCTCCTGGTGGCTACCGTAAAGCAATGCGGTTGATGGAACACGCCAATCGCTTTGGGATGCCAATCATAACTTTAATCGACACCCCTGGCGCGTCACCAAAATTGGAGGCTGAACAACTAGGGCAAGGAGAAGCGATCGCCTTCAATCTCCGCGAAATGTTCCGGCTTGACGTACCCATTATCAGCACCGTCATTGGCGAAGGCGGCTCGGGAGGAGCGCTTGGCATTGGCGTCGCCGACCGACTGTTGATGTTTGAACACTCAGTTTACACGGTTGCCACCCCGGAAGCTTGTGCGGCAATCCTCTGGAAAGACGCAGCTAAATCTCCCCAAGCGGCAGAGGCGCTAAAAATTACCAGTACCGATTTGAAAAACCTGGGCATTCTCGACCAAGTGTTGCCAGAACCAGTTGGCGGGGCACACTCTAATCCCCTTAAGGCAGCAGAAATTCTTAAATCCGCGCTGTTGCAGAACCTAACGGAACTTAGTCAACTTACTGGCCACGAGCGTCGAACTCTACGTTATCAAAAGTTTCGTAGCATTGGTGTTTTTACGGAAATGTCTGCCTGAGAAGACTTGGCTTAGCCTATTTCTCGATTAGCAGTGGTATAGTTAGCAAAGTAATAAACTTTTACAATTTTCTCATCTCAGGCAACTCACAATTTTGTCCAGGGAATTGGATGACCCCTATTTCTTCAACAGAACGACGTGCCCTAATTACTGGGGCGAGTAGTGGAATTGGCAAGGAAACAGCTTTGGCATTTGCTAAAGCTGGAATTGATGTGGCGCTAGTAAGCCGCTCTGAGGATAAGTTAGAGGCGGTTGCTGGTGTTGCAAGGGAGGCTGGGGTGAAAGCTAAGGCTTATCGCTTGGATCTGGCAAAAGTTGAGGATGTTCGAGAAAAGATAGGAGCGATCGCGGCTGATTTTGGCCCAATTGATATTCTGGTAAACAATGCAGGGATGGGATATACGGGCAGCTTGATAGAAACACCACTATCTGACTGGCAATCCGTAATTAACTTAAATCTCACCAGCGTGTTTCAGTGCATACAAGGGATTTTACCGATGATGCGCGATCGCAAAAAAGGTCTAATTATCAACGTTGCTTCGATTGCAGGGAGCCAAGCTTTTCCCGGTTGGGGAGCCTACTGCGTCAGCAAAGCTGGTCTGATTACCCTTTCTAAAGTAACCGCGCTAGAGGAACGCACCCACGGAATTCGTGTTGCTACCATCAGCCCTGGTTCTGTCAATACCCCCATCTGGGATACAGAAACAGTTGGGGCTAACTTTGACCGCAATTCCATGCTGAGTGCAGAAACTGTCGCGCAGTCAATTCTGCATATTGCTCTCGCGCCAGAACAAGCCGTAGTTGAGGAATTAACTTTAATGGCTAGCGCTGGGACATTATGAGTGTTGAGTGTTGAGTTGCAATACTGAGTTTTTAGCTTTGAATTAAAACCTAAAATCCTAACTAACACATTCAAAGAATTCCTAACTAACTCAAAACTCATAACTCTCCAAAACACTCAAAACACTAACGTAAACTTAGCATGAGTATTGCTTTTCCCAATGGGTCTAATGGCTCTCAATCACCAGTAGATAAAAGCTGCCAAAACGCTGACAGTACAAACATGAGCAATCGAGACACAGTCAACCAAATCTCTACAAGACCCGACCGCAATACACTTAATGGTCGCGAACCCAACCTGCATCCACCCTCGGAAGAAAGCAACCAAGAGATGATCGATGCAGTGCGAACCATGTTAGTGGGAGTAGGCGAAGACCCAGAACGTGAGGGGCTGCTGAAGACACCCAAGCGTGTAGCTGACGCTATGAGGTTTCTCACGAGTGGCTACAACCAGTCCCTCGAACAGCTTGTCAACGATGCTATTTTTGATGAAGGCCACAACGAGATGGTTCTCGTGAGGGATATAACTTTCTTCAGCCTCTGCGAACACCATATGCTGCCGTTTATGGGTAGAGCGCACGTCGCCTATGTTCCCAATCAAAAAGTAGTGGGACTTAGCAAGCTAGCACGGATTGTGGAAATGTATGCCCGCCGCTTGCAGGTTCAAGAAAGGCTGACACGCCAAATTGCTGAAGCGATTCAAACAATTTTGGAGCCGCAGGGAGTAGCTGTTGTTATGGAAGCTACCCATATGTGCATGGTGATGCGGGGCGTACAAAAGCCCGGTTCTTGGACTGTCACCAGTGCGATGGTGGGCGTGTTTCAGGATGAGCAAAAAACCCGCGAGGAGTTTCTTAACTTAATTCGTCACCAACCCGCTTTCTTTTAATTAGCTCTAATTTTGAAGAATGCTGAAATTGGCATCCTCACGTGAGGATGTCAATTTTGCGATCGCAACTTGTTACGGCATTGTTCGCCCTGATTTATACTATCTTTTGCAGAAGTAAGTATTGCTAGCGAGCTAAAGATGTCCCAGCGAAAACTGGGTACTACGCAGGTTCTCAAATAGCTGCGCTACTTTGTCTAAATCTTTATCCCCAGGCGATCGCTCCACGCCACTGGACAAATCAATTCCACTAGGAGACACTATCCTCAGCGCCTCTGGGATGTTTTCTGGCGTCAACCCACCCGCCAGGAACCAAGGACATCTAGGATTAAACTGTTGCAGAGTTGTCCAGTCGAGGGTTTTGCCCGTCCCGCCTAACATTTGGGGATGGTAGGCGTCAAGTAACAGAGTATCAACACAGGTTGTATAAACATCTGCTAGAGCTAAATCTTCAGGCGTCTTTACTCGCAACGCTTTAATAATTTCCACACCTAGCACAGACTGGCGCAACTGCTGGCAAAAATGTAGCGATTCTAGCCCATGTAATTGCACGCCTGTCAACCCCGCGATCGCTACTGTTTGAGAAATTTCCTCTTCAGTTGTGTTAGCAAATACGCCAATTTTGTCAACAGTAGCGGGCAGTTGTTCTACAATTGCGCGGATTTGTGATGGAGTCACGTAACGAGGGCTTTGGGGGACGCAGATAAATCCCAGTGCGGTTGCGCCTGATGTAGCGATCGCTCTTCCCTGCGCCGCTTTCGTAATCCCACAAATTTTGATCCGCATTCAAATTTCCTAAATTTGTATCAAAAATTTATATAACTGTTAACTCTTAAAACAAATTCTGGCTCTTTGCTAAGAGATTTATATAATCTTTCTTGATTCTAGATGTCTATAAAAGCAGGAGACCGCAACTTGATTAACTTAACCTTACTTGCCGCCGTACAGTCTACGGTTCCCCCTACACCAGGTTGGACTCCTACTATAGGGCTGATAATGATTCTTTGCAACCTGCTTGCCATTGCCATCGGTCGCTTTGCCATTCAGCAGCCTGGGGTTGGCCCAGATCTTCCCGCTGACAAGCCAGCACTGTTCCGCAAGTTTGGCATCCCCGAATTGCTGGCAACAATGAGCTTTGGTCATATCATTGGAACTGGCGTTATCTTGGGGCTAACCAACGCGGGTGTTATTTAGAAAATTCCCCCCTTGTTTGGCTGAAAAACACGCCCACCTCATCCACAAGGAAGAATAAGAGTTTGTTGGTTGGGTCTTATAATCCCTACCATACTAATTTTATCGATGCAGGAGAAAAGAAGTTGATTGACTTAAGTTTACTTGTGGCAGCACTGCCGAGTACTCCCCAACTACCCGAGTGGAGTCCAGGTGTAGGGATAATCATGACTGTTTTCAACATTATTGGCTTGATCGTCGCCCGTTATGCTGTCCAAAAGCCAGGAGTTGGCCCCAAAATGCCTTTTCCCATACCTGGTCTGTCGGGGAAAAACTTTAGCTTGTCTCAATTTTTAGCGGGTCTGAGTTTTGGGCACATACTAGGAGTCGGGACTGTCTTGGGGCTGACCAATACTGGCCTCCTTTAGTCGATTTTGAATTTTGCTTTAATCGGGCTTTAGACTTTAGACTTTAGACAGGTCTAGAGTCTAGAGTCCATCGTTTAAGGTGGTAAGTGGAGGTTGTTTTTAGGGAAATTGGATGCAGGCAGGTTGGCGAATTGGATCTTTATTTGGAATTCCGCTGTTTATAAATCCTTCGTGGTTTTTTATATTAACTTTTGTAACGCTTGCAAATGCTTGGGATTTTTATCCAGACTGGGGGTTGATTGCGGCTGGAAGTGCGGGGCTGGCGATCGCATTATTGATGTTTGGCTCGCTATTGCTGCACGAATTGGGTCACAGTTTAGCAGCGCGATCGCAGGGAATCGGGGTTAACTCGATTACTCTATTTCTGTTTGGTGGAATTGCATCTATAGAACAAGAATCAAAAACCCCAGGCGAAGCTTTTAAAGTTGCCGTTGCTGGGCCTGCCGTAAGCATAGCGCTGTGGTCTTTATTTTATCTGCTGGCGACTGTAATACCAGCATCAACGCCAGCACGAGCCATAGTTTTACAGTTGGGCACGATCAACTTAGTCGTAGCCTTATTTAACTTAATTCCCGGACTGCCCCTAGATGGGGGACAAATTTTGAAAGCAGCGGTGTGGAAGCTGACTGGAAACCGCTATGACGGCGTGCGGTGGGCAGCAAAAACCGGACAAATTTTGGGCGGAGGAGCGATCGCGCTGGGTTTGGCAGTTGCTTGGCTACAGGATCAGTGGTTTAGTGGCTTGTGGATTGGCGCCCTCGGCTGGTTTGCTTTCCGCAACGCCAGTACCTACAACCGCATAACTAATCTCCAAGAAGCACTGTTGCAACTGGCGGCGTCAGATGCAATGACAAGGGAATTTAGAGTTGTGGATGCAAACCAAACACTGCGCCAGTTTGCCGACGAGTATATTTTGGCAAGTACGGGGGCGGACTGCCCCTACTATGCAGCATCTGACGGACGTTATCGGGGACAGGTGTTTGTCGAAGATTTACAGGTTGTAGAGCGCAGCCAGTGGGACATCCAAACCGTTGAAAGTATAGCGCGATCGCTCAATGACATTCTCAGCGTGCAAGAGAAGACGCCTCTAGTTGAAGTAATTAATTACCTAGAAACACAACAATTACAGCGCGTCACCGTGCTATCACCAGCGGGGACGGTGGCGGGTGTAATCGACCGGGGGGACGTTGTACGTGCTTTGGCGTCCAAAATTAATTTAAATATTGCTGATACGGAAATTAAGCGGATTAAAGCTGAGGGGACTTATCCACCTTCTTTGCAACTAGACGCGATCGCTAAAGCAACAACTGTGTAGGAAGGAAAAAGCAAGAAGTTTTCTTAATTACTCTTTCTTTTGCCTTTTTACTTTTTACTTTTTACTGTGATAGCTTGCCACTCGTCTTCAGATAAAGGTTGCATTACCAACTCGACGCCAAAACAATTAGCCGCAGCGGAAGTCAAAGCGTCTACAACAGTATGAATTAACGCATCTCCACGTTGGGATATGGGTAACTTTACTGGTAACAGTTCTTCACCAAATACCTGAGTAAATAGCTGGGTATCTGGTTGCAAACGCATCGAGCCATGCTGCAAAATAGCGTTACCTCGTCGCAGTTGGGCGCTACCAATAAACTTGCGACCATCAGATGAGACTAAATCTGCACCAGTAGCAGTACCAAAACAACTGGGGTTGTGGATGTAATTGCGCCCGGAGTCGCCGTAGTGTAATTCTAAGCCGAGCGATCGCCACCCTTGAATTAAAAACTCGCAAATATCCTGATAAGCCTGAATGCGACTTCCCTTCAACCCAGACATTACCACCGCGTAAGTAAGATCTCCCTGGTGTAAAACCGCACGTCCACCAGTCGGACGCCGTACCAAATCCAAAGGCAAAATTTGCCAAAATTCCGGCGATCGCTGTTGATGATAACCCAGCGATATCGCCGCCGGACGCCAAGTATAAAACCGCAAAGCTGGCGGATGCAAACCCTGGCGGTGCTGTTCTAGCAACCACTCATCGATAGCCATCTGCACCCTTCCCGAAGCTTGAACTAGGGGAATCAAACGCCAAATAGATGCATGCATTAAGAGATGGTAACAACGCACCAGGTAGCGGGGGGAATCGCACAGGTAGCAGAGTCAAAACCTACACTCTGCGTACCTTTGCCTTTAAAAAACTAAAGTAGAGGGGGAAGAGTAGCGAGCGATCGCCTATTGTCCAAATTCAGCTTGTAGAGTTTCATCGTTATTATCAGCAATAGTCGCCACAATAGTCATGATGCGGGAAATTTCGCCAGCAGAAAGTTCTGCTAAGGTGCGAGTAGATAGCACCATTACCTGGTTGTTGATGATGCAGAAACGAGATTCTAGAGTTTGAGTACCGTTCATTTCTAGAAGCTTCCGCATTAATTGCGGCTCATTCTTTGCAGGTAGTTGCAGAACAAACGACCAAACAGTTAGGGTGTCGTCATCGGTCAAACCAGTGAGTTGTACAAAAACCTCTACACTACCGTATTTAAACTTCCACAGATGACCGCTATCGGTTTGACTAACCATCGCGCTATCATCCTTATCCATACCAGCGATGACAGTTTGAATTACATCTATGTAGTTCCTGCTGGTTGCTTCTTCGATAAGGTCGTTGACTTGTTCTTCGCTTAAGGTGGAAGTAGTTTCTGAATATTCCTGTTGTGTTGTCATAAAATCCTCTATTTTGGGGAACGCAACCGAAACGATCTTACTCTGAGAGGACTCGGAGGCGAACTGTGCGTTCGCCTTCTTCATCGAGTTGCAGTTCGATGACTTCGCCGGAGATACGTTCTAGGGCGGTAAGCAGCGATCGCAGGTTGGGCGTACTTGCGCCAGTGTCCACATAC
This sequence comes from Microcoleus sp. FACHB-831, assembly GCF_014695585.1. Lineage (NCBI taxonomy): Bacteria > Bacillati > Cyanobacteriota > Cyanophyceae > Oscillatoriales > Microcoleaceae > Microcoleus > Microcoleus sp. FACHB-831. The sequence continues at coordinate 28,691 of NZ_JACJON010000029.1, forward strand.
AGTCTATCTGCCAGACTGCCCACTCGCTTCCAAGTGGTGTAGAGTTTGGCGATAGTCTGTTCTAGTTGAGAGGCTTGGCGTACTAAGTCGGCGGTGGTGTTGAGACAGCCAACTCGCAGCGCTTCCTCTAGCGCCATTTCTACATCTAGGGAAGTTTGATTGATGGCTTGCACTTGCGCGGCGGCGTCGAGATACTTAGATAAGCTGCGGGCGTTTGAGGTAAGTTGTTTGACAGTATCTACGTCTGGGCTTCCGGCGATTTCTTCTTGTAATGCAGTTTGATGGGATTCTGGTAATTTTTCCATCTCGCGCACTAGGGGAGCAAGATAACGGGTGGGTACTGACCCGTTAGCTGCTTTTTCCTTAACTTCTTCTGGTAGTAAGTCGGAACTCATCGCCATCCACTCGTCGGCGAGTTGGCGGACTTCGCGCCTGGTGATGCGATCGCCTTTGTTAGCTGCGTCTGTTACTAGCTGTTGTATTTCTGGGGATGATTTGGATGTTTCGATGAAGGCGCGTTTGCTAAAGCTGCGAATAGCGCTGGGTTCAAGCTGTCCGTCTTCTAAGAGAGTATCGGCGCTATTGGCTAGCTGGATTAGGGAATAAGCCTGACTTTTGGTAATTTCGCGTTCTTTTAGCCAGTTGAGAAAGCCAGTACCGCGACCTTCGCCGCCTTTTTTCTCTCTGTCGCGGACAACGCGAAGAATGCGACCCCGCCAGATTTCCGTTTGCAAGTCGAAGCGATCGCATACCAGCCAAGCGTTATCTAGCTGCTGCTGAAATTCTAGCTCTGGAATCTCTTCATCTTCGGGGTCGGGGAGTTGGAAATCTAGATCGGCTGGTTCAGATAAAGCAGCGGCGAGATCTTCGGGAGTTTCGGGGACTGGAGGCATTGGGAGCGATCGCGCTAAGACAGACTGATTATTATCGCACGATCCGGATGTCATAAAGGAGCCGCTTCTGGGGAGGCGATCGCTGCAAGGTTAGAATATGAGCCAAATCAATAGAGGTAAATATGTCAATTATTACTAAACCAAGAGGCCAATTATCTATATTTTGTTTAATGGTAACTTGGACAGCCTAGAAATAACGGTATCTTACCCATCCGCAGGTCTGATTAAACTTGGAAAGGTTCTTGTAAGCATCAGTGAAGATTTAATTTCTATGTGTAGCAATAAAATTGAGAATTTTATCCAGATAATTCAATCTGTTTAATAACTTTATCTCAAGTTTGTTTCTAAAAGATATTTCGTATTTACAATCTATCTTAGATAAAAACGCCGCGATGCTGCTATCGCAACCGCTGCTTTAATTATTTTAGAAATTGAATTAGTGGATGCGATCGCTATTTTCCAGCGTGGAAAGTGCGATCGCTTCATGGCTAGGTTTAGCCTAACTTGGCTTTATCTGTATCGTCCAAAAACTCAATTATTGCTGCATTAACTGCATCTGGACTATTCGCCGCCGCATCGTGTCCGCAATTTGGAATAACCTTTAACTTAGAATTGGGTAAGCGTGTCTGTAGTTTCTCGCCATCGCTGACAGGAAACCATTTATCTTGGTCGCCCCATAAAATTAAAGTAGGACAAGCGATCGCGCTTAAATTATCTTGCACCTTGCGAATAAGATTCGGTTCATTATCTACCAAACGCTTAATTTCACGCGCCGCGTGTTGAAAATTTTCGCTAGTTTTCGTTAAAGTATTTTGCATTTCAATGTATGGATAAGTAATCCAATACACGTCTTCTGCTGTTATCTGTGTCGGATCTACAACAATCTCACCACGCCCTAACGCCACAACTTCCCTAACCAATGGTGCAAATAATTGTGCCAGCCGCAAATTATCCACAATCCGAATCAGATCGAGGGGCACATCTGCCAACAATTGCATACCCCAAAATGGCAGTTTTTGTGGAAAAATCGGTACGTTGATCAATACTAATCTGGCGAATAATTCTGGATATTCCTCAGCCGCAGCCATCGCCACCAGCGCCCCTAGTGATTCTGCCACCACAATAGCAGGTTCATCGCACAATGCCTGGATTATCCGCGCCAACTCAACAACTTGATGACCTGGTTTTTCTTCATAGCTAGGCTTTTCGGAAAAACCGCCTCCCTTTGCATCAAAACAAATTACTCGAAACTGTTGGGATAACGCATTAATAGAGTGACGCCACCGGTAACTCCAACTCGCTACTCCATGCACCAAAAATAACGGTTTACCCGTACCTTTTTCGCCGTAAGCAATTCTTGCGGGGTATCCCCAGGCGTCGGTAATTGTAATTGTTTGACGCCCTTTGGGAAATGTCTCTTGCCACCAATCAGATCTAAACATCAGCCGCCGCTTATGAGTCGCCAAAGCAAAGTAAGAATAATCACGCCGATGGCTGTCATTAAAGTCACCACCAGCATCAACCCACCGAACAGCATGGCGAGGAACCACCAATCTGCCTTTTCACTCGCTTGAGGAGAAGCCATGTGAGTTTCCAGCATAGCCATATTTCTGGCATTGGCTTTCCAAGTCACGTCAAAAATATCTCCCACGATGGGTACGGCGCCTGCTATGGTCTCGAAGATGATATTCAACACCATTCTGAGCAAGCTTTGTCGAGGTAAGCCCATCAACGCCGCTTCGAGGACAATATATGCTGAAAACGCACTTCCCAGGTAATCGCCAGCAATGGGCAGCATTCCCAACAGGGGGTCAAGTCCAACCCGATAGTTAGTACCGGGAATGGCGATCGCGTTATCCAACAAATGACTAAGCTTGCGGAGGCGATCCAGCCTAGCTGCCTTGGCTTCTGCTGGTTGGGGAGATGGCTGGGGACTAGACTGGGACATTGCAACCAAGTAGGTATTAGTTTTTATGGGCAATTTGCACTAAAAAGCAGGATTCGGCCAAGTGCCCGGTAGCTTGTTCAAACCCCGCAGCAGTTGTTAAACATAGACTAGCGATTTTAAAGCCGCTTCTTATCTCTACTATTACAGATTCTCAGAAAACAGGTACCTTATGTATTTTTAGTCTGTTGATTTTGTTATCTCTATGGGTTTAGAAGCTTCTTTTTTACCCTTAGTTTTGTGTCGCATTGTATCTCCCACCGTAACATTTAATTGGTCGCCAATCAGAAGTACCAAAGAAGTAACGTACAACCACAACATTAAAACGATTACAGCACCCACAGCGCCATAAGCTCTGTTGTAATTGCCGAAGTTGGCAACATAAAGCCTAAAGCCAGCTGATACTATCGCCCACAACACCGCCGCCAAAATTGCTCCTGGCATAATTGGCGTACCAGGAACCCAACGACTTGGCCCGTAGCGATAGACAAAGCCACTGGCGATTGAAACAATTCCCAAAGCTAGGGGCCAGCTTAAAAGACGCCAAAAGCTCAATACTTCCCAAAACCCACTTTCGCGAACCAGGAGTTGCACGATCAGGTCGCTGATAAATACCACAAATGAAGCTGTAATCAGTAAGACAATCGTGCCAATCGTTAGGGCGAGAGAGACTAACTTAGCTTTCCAAAACGGTCGCACCTGTGATTGGGGAATTTCATGGATTTGGTCGAGAGCAGTCATCGCCGCACTCAGCGCCCCAGAGGATGCCCAGATAGCGGCAATAAAGCTGATGGAGAACAGCCCTTGATTGTGCGATAGGCTGATTTCTTGGACAAAACCTTCAATTAAAAACAGCACTTCTTGGGGTGCAACCTCGCTCAGTTTAGCGGCGATTCCTTCAAAGGCCGATTTTGGAGACTGAAATAAACCGATGGCAGTAAGAACCGCTAAAATCGCTGGAAACAACGCTAACATGGCGTTGTAGGCCATTTCAGCAGATAAGCCCATTAACCGCCGTTGGCCAGCCTGCTGGAAAATTGTCTTTAGGGTTGCCCAGTTGAGGTGTTGAAAAAAACGGACAAAGCGGGGCGATCGCATCAGGTAAAGTAAGTCGGTCAGGTTTGCTCTAGTATAGCGATCGCGCCGCTACTAGCTCACTTTTGATCGCTGCTATCGACTAACTACTCAAAAATAATAACTATATGAGCAACGAACTAACGCAGTGGTTGGCGGAAATCCGGGCGCTTAAGCAGCAGATGACAGAATTAGAGCGCGATCGCGCTGCGGCTCTTGCTGCTGAGGCTAACTGGCGTCAGCTTTACACTACTGAAGCACAGCAACGCCGCACTGAAGCCAAGCTTGCCCAGCAACAAATTCAAACGCTTAAAGCGCAAATTAGGCAGCTCCAGGATTCGCCGCACGCTTCACCGGACGATCCTACGGCTGTGCAAGCGATTCAGCAAGAAATTGGACAGCTACAAAACATCGAGCAATTAAAAGCAAAATTAACTTCTGTAATGTTTGAGCGCGATCGCTTGCTCGATGCCTTAAAAGCCGAACAAGCTAGCCACGCTCAAACTCGCAAAAGTTTAACTACCGTAATCGGCGATACTATCGATAAGCTTGCCAGAGATAAGCAAAAGTAAGTAATGGGGACTAGGGAAGGTTTTTCCCATCACTAATTACCCATTACCCATTACCTAAAATCCCATCGCGCTAGCCACTGCTTCAAGCGTTGGCTCAACGCCCTGCTTAAATGTATTTTGGCTATGTTTAATTGCGGTATCTGGGTCTTTCAAACCATTCCCAGTAAGGACGCAAACGACAGTAGCACCTGTAGGAACTTGGTCTTTTACCTTCAGCAAACCCGCGACAGAAGCCGCACTAGCAGGTTCGCAGAAAACACCTTCTTGAGATGCTAACAGTCTATAAGCTTCTAAAATTTCTTCATCGGTGACTGGTGCGAACTGTCCCTGACTTGCGTGTTGAGTAGCGATCGCTTTCTCCCAATTCGCCGGATTTCCAATCCGAATCGCTGTCGCCAATGTCTCTGGATGCGGTACTGCAATCCCGCTAACTAACGGCGCTGCACCCGCCGCTTGAAATCCCATCATCCGGGGCAAGCGATCGCATTTCCCTTCTTGATGGTATTGACAAAATCCCATCCAGTATGCTGTTATATTTCCGGCATTACCCACAGGTATGCACAGCCAATCGGGAGCGTTCCCCATTGCGTCCACAATTTCAAACGCAGCCGTCTTTTGTCCCTCCAACCGATAGGGATTTACAGAGTTAACCAGCGTCACCGGATAACTTTCCGCCATTTCCCGCACGATTTCTAGCGCTTGGTCAAAATTACCCCTAATAGCTAGAACTTCTGCTCCGTAAAGCAACGCTTGCGCCAACTTACCCAGCGCCACATATCCATCGGGAATGAGGACAAACGCTCGCATTCCGCCGCGTCTGGCGTAAGCTGCTGCTGCTGCTGAAGTATTGCCCGTACTGGCACAGATGACTGCTTTTGCTCCAGCTTCCTTAGCTTTGGAAATCGCCATAGTCATCCCCCGATCTTTAAAGCTACCAGTCGGGTTGAGGCCATCGTATTTTACAAACACGCGCACCCCTTTACCAATTATTTGCGCGATCGCCGGAACTGGTATCAGGGGGGTGTTACCTTCGAGCAACGTTACAACTGGTGTTGTTTCCGTCACTGGTAGATAGCTACGGTATGCTTCGATTAAACCGGGCCAAGACTGAGAGCGAGAGGGAGCCAGAGGAATAGAGGGCGCAGAAGGCATAAGGACAAGCAAATTATGAATTATAGATTATGAAGTATAAACATTGTTTTTAAACTTTAGACTTCATACTTCATACTTTGTGAGGCACGGAGCAAGAGAAAGAAACTAACCCAGGCGGGAGAGGCAACCTTGAAATCAGAGAATTTCTCTAATTTCAAGGTTGCCACATAAAGAAATTCAAATCTGCGAATTTCACAGATTTGAATTTAGCCAAATTAGTGGAGTGACAAATTTGCCTTTAGGGGCAGGGTAAACTAGCCCCTAAATAACCACTAATTTCTGGCTTCTATCTTTTTGATTCCCCGATCTTCGTTGGTGTCCTGAAAAGTCGGCTTGGTGGTAATGACTCGCTTGATCGGCTTCGGCTTGTTGCCGCCCGCCGTTTCTTCGGCTGTGGGTTCCCAGTCGGTTTGCATCCAGGCTGGGCGAGTTTGGTCATACACCATTTGTAAAGCTGCCGCGGCGATCGCGTGAGGATCGTATTCCTCGCTCAACTCGCGCACGATCGGCAAGAATGATGCCATACGCTCGCCAGTTAAAGCTTCGCGCACTTCCGCTTCTAGTTTCTCCAACCACCGCGCTTCAATTTGGGCGCGGGTTGGGATTGTACGCACTTTCAGCATTTGGCGAACTCGGCGCTCAATCATCTGCAACTTGCGCCGATCCATTGGTTGAATCAGGGAAATTGCTGTTCCTGTCTTTCCAGCGCGACCCGTGCGGCCAATCCGGTGGATGTAGCTTTCCACGCTATCGGGCAAGTCGTAGTTGATTACGTGGGTTAGGTGGTCAACATCCAAACCCCGTGCTGCAATATCGGTAGCGACAACCCAGCGTACTTGGTGTTGGCGGAAGCGCATCAACAGCCGTTCCCGTGCTTGTTGATTGAGATCGCCGTGATACTCGTCTACGCTGTGGCCTGATGCTTGCAGTTGGTTGGTCAGTTCCGCAGCAGTGCGTCGCGTCCGCACGAATATCAGGGCTGATTCGGGGTCTTCCAGTTCCAGGATGGGTTGCAAGGCTCGTGATTTTGTCCAACCGCGAGGCACTTGGTAGATGACCTGGTTAATCTGAGATGGAGCCGCTTTGGGTTGTTCGACTGTAACTGTGACGGGCGATCGCAGGAACTTGGCGATCAACTCCTGAATCGAGCGCGGCATGGTTGCCGAGAAAAAAGCCGTTTGCCGCTCTGGTGGCACTTGGCTGAGGATTTTCTCTACATCATCGATAAAGCCCATGCTCAACATTTCATCGGCTTCATCCAGTACCAGCCAGTTTACTTGATCGAGATTGAGACTCTTGCGATCGAGCAAATCTATCACTCGTCCGGGCGTTCCCACTACAATCTGAACGCCCTGTCTCAGGCGCTGCATTTGCCGCTCGATAGATTGACCGCCATATATAGTCAATATTCCCAATCGGCGATCGTCGCTGAAGCTACGGATAGCTTCGTTTACTTGTTGGGCTAGTTCCCGCGTGGGCGTCAGAATTAGGGCTTGAACAGCAGGCTTTTTAACATCTATCTGCTCCAAAATTGGCAGGGAGAAAGCGGCTGTTTTGCCTGTTCCTGTTTGTGATTTCCCCACTACATCGCGTCCAGCCAGCAGATGTGGAATCGCTTGGGCTTGAATTTGAGTAGGGATTGTGAGACCTAACTTTTCTAGCTGGCTAACGCGAGCTTCAGAAAGGCCCAGGCTATTGAACGAAAGGGTCATAAGTATTTGTTCGTTGTTTATGGTCAGTGGTCAAAAAATTTGTTTGTCATCAGTCATTGCTCTTTGGCTTGGAAAATATGACTGCTGACGTGGGGGCATATCGAAGCGATATCTAATTCGCCGCTACATGACCGTAGAGGTCGTAAATGTCTGCCCTAGTAATCTCTACCGGGACTATCGACCCCAGAGTGGCTTGTCCTTGCACGTAAACCCAGCCATCCACCTCTGGGGCAAACCGCGCTGAGCGTCCCAGCAATTCTCCTGTCTCCGGATGTTCTTGCTCGATCAACACTTCCGTGACTTTACCTACCTCGGCTTGATTTTTCTTCAGCGAGATTGGTTGTTGGACTTGCATCAGGGCGTCCCGGCGCCAGTCCATGACTTCTTGGGGTAGCTGATTAGGCAATTTGTACGAAGGGGTTTCTTCTTCTGGAGAGAAGGTGAATACTCCTACATGGTCGAACTCGTGGCGCTGAACGAATTGCAGCAGGTGTTCAAAATGTTCATCTGTTTCCCCTGGGAATCCCACAATAAAGGTGGTTCGCAGGATCGCATCGGGCAGCGCTGTCTTTATCCTGTAAATAATCTCGTCGTTTACCTGCCCCTGCCAGGGCCGATTCATAGCGCGGAGAATTTCTGGATGAGAGTGTTGTAGGGGTAAGTCTAGATATGGTAATACATTTTGCGTCTCCTGCATTGCTTCGATGACTCTGGGAGTAAGGCCGGTGGGATATGCGTAGTGCATCCGAATCCAAGGGATATCTACTTTTCCCAGCGCCTTTAGTAGTTCTGCCAGTTTTGGTTCACCGTACAGGTCGAGGCCGTAGTTTGTTGTTATCTGGGAGATTAATATTAGCTCTTGGACGCCTTCATCTGCCAGATGCTGGGCTTCTGTCACTATGGATTCTATGGAGCGGGAGCGCTGTTTGCCTCTTAGCATTGGGATGATACAGAAGGCACATTTGTAATCACATCCCTCTGCCACCCGCAGGTAAGCTACCGCCTCTGAAGTTGTTCGGTATCGCGGCGTCGTTTCATCGGCAATGTAGGTCGGTTCAGCTGAAACTTGCTTTACCCGCTCTCCGGCTTCTACCCGTTGAATCACATCGACGATTTTATTATAGTCGCCTGTTCCTACCAAAGCTACTGCTTCTGGTATTTCTTCTAGCAGCTGATCCTGGAAGTGCTGCGCCATACACCCGGTAATGACTATTTTTTTATCTGCTTCCGCCAGTTCTACCAGGGTACGGACGGACTCTGCCCTTGCGGCCTCAATAAAACTACACGTATTAACTATAACATAATCTGCCAATTCTTCATCAGAATCGACCTGGTAGCCTGCTTCTACCAGCAGACCTAGCATATGTTCGGTGTCAATACGGTTTTTCTCGCATCCCAAGTGGGAAATCGCAACGGTTGGCTTTGTGCCCATGCAATAGTATATAAAGTGATTTGCTCAAATTAAGTGACCTCAGCTGGTGAAACGGTGTTAATGGCCTAAGTCGCAGGCTAATATTTATGACCCGCGCTCGTAGCGGGGGACTGTCAATCGCCCCTCACGCAGTTGAGATGCAAGGATCATAGTAGCGCAAAATTAACCATCTCAACAAAACTTTATTTTTTAGGCCGAAGTTATCCTACCTTGGGATAGATCCTCTTAAGATGAGTCAAGGATAAAGAATTCAGGCCAAGTACGACCCAAGACAGTTGCAGTGGAGGGGATTACTGGTAGAGTGAGAAATTGGACTAAAAGCGCGATCGCTCTATTTTTAGGATATGCTCGGCGCAAAAACTGGGTTAATCGACTTTGCTGCTGAGTCCGACGGGGACAGACGTGGACTTAAATAAAATCTTCAACACAAAAAATCCCATCATTGGTGTAGTTCATTTACTACCGCTGCCAACTTCCCCCCGTTGGGGAGGTAGCCTGAAAGCAGTAATCGACAGAGCTGAACAGGAGGCGGCGGCGCTGGCGGCGGGTGGCGTAGATGGAATGATTATTGAAAATTTCTTCGATGCGCCGTTTAGTAAGGATCGAGTAGATCCCGCTGTAGTAAGTGCCATGACGCTGGTTGTACAGCGGCTGATGAATCTGGTGACGCTGCCAGTGGGGATAAATGTATTGCGAAATGATGCCCAAAGCGCTCTAGCGATCGCCACCTGCGTCAGAGCTTCCTTTATCCGCGTCAACGTCCTCACGGGGATTATGGCAACAGATCAAGGACTGATTGAGGGACAAGCTCATCAACTCCTACGCTACCGCCGGGAACTGGGCAGCGATGTCAAAATTTTGGCAGATGTCTTGGTAAAACACGCCAGACCTCTGGGTTCCCCCAACCTGACCACAGCCGTGCAAGAGACAATAGAGCGGGGCTTGGCAGATGGAGTAATTCTATCGGGCTGGGCAACGGGTAGCCCCCCAACGTTGGAAGACTTGGAGCTAGCCACTGCTGCTGCTAGAGGCACGCCTGTTTTTATCGGCAGCGGTGCCAGCTGGGAAAATATTTCTACCCTCATGCAGGCGGCAGACGGAGTAATTGTTTCTAGTTCTCTCAAGCGACACGGGCGAATTGAGCAACCAATCGATCCAATTCGCGTACATACATTTGTGGAAGCCACGCGACGTTCTCTAGAAGCGTTGGCAAACCCTCAACCTGTGTCCGAACAAGCACTTAGGAGTCAGGAGTCAGGAGTTAGGAATTAGCGCCAAGGAAGTGAATGTTGAATTTTGAATAAAGAAGTTTCAGCTCAATCTTGAACTCCAAACTCAAAAGCGTGCAGATGAGTTGAGTAAAAATGTAGTAGGGATAATTGTAGGGCTGGCTTCTAGCATCCTGCTACTGTGGTAGCGAGACAAGCATTTAAATCATTGCACTGCAAAAGCCCGTACACAATGGAAGATATCTAGCTAAATCCGCACCTACAACTCAAAATTCAAAATTTAACACTCAAAACGATTATGAGCCGCCGACGTTCTACTCCCTGGATTCAACGCTGGTCTCGACAGATAATAGGCGCGATCGCGATCGCAGGTGCCTTGTTAACAGCTTATCTAACCATTGTTAAGCTAACCGGAGGCACAGCTGCCTGCCTAGCCAGTGCTGCATCATCGGGAGGTTCCAGTTGCAATGATGTCCTTTCGAGCAAATACGCCACCGTTTTTGGTTTGCCTCTATCCTTATTTGGGCTTCTGGCCTATATAAGCATGGCAGCTTTCGCCTTAGCTCCTTTGGTTATCAAGTCAGAAAACAACAAACAACTGCGTGCCAATTTAGAAAACTGGACATGGCTGCTGCTGTTTGCTGGTGCTACATCAATGACCATCTTCAGCGGCTACTTGATGTATCTGCTGGCGTTTCAAATCAAATCTTTCTGTCTCTATTGCTTCGCCTCTGCTTTCTTCTCTTTGAGCCTGCTTGTACTAACACTAATAGGCCGTGCTTGGGAAGATTTAGGGCAATTATTATTCACTGGGATTGTTGTCGGAATGGTAGCGCTTATTGCCACTCTGGGCATTTATGCCAGCGCTAATGCACCCGTCGGCAAGAGCCAGATACCGCCTATATCGGGCGATCCCACACCTGGAGTAGGCTGGCCAATTACCACCACATCTGGAGAGTCAGAAATAGCTCTGGCCGCTCATTTAAAACAGACTGGAGCCAAGATGTACGGTGCTTACTGGTGCCCTCACTGCCACGAGCAAAAGGAGCTTTTTGGTAAAGATGCCTTTAAGCAGATCGTTTACATAGAGTGTGCTGACGCCAAAATTCCGCAGAAGCAGTCAGACGCCTGTCGTCAGGCTGGCGTTCAAAGCTATCCTACTTGGGAAATCAACGGTAAATTAGATCCTGGTGTCGAAGCTCCGGAGACACTGGCTGAATTATCCGGTTACCAAGGCTCGCGCAACTTCCAGTATTCACTTTCTAATCGTTAACTTTGACATAGGGGTAGAGAATAGGGTTAGGAGTTATGATGAGTAAAAATTTTGTGACTCCTAACTCTTTCTTGCGTAGCGAAGCGAACGAGCCTGCGAGTATCGCCTGTTGTTTTACAGATAACTTCTGTTGTTTAGAAGCCAGCCTAAACTTGTAACATAAAATTCTAAACAATGTATCGCACTCAGGGCTGAGCTGAGAGCAAGTAGCAATTTGTATGATGAAGTCTGTTAGTAAACAAAATGGCTGATTGGAGCGGACAATTTAGACACATTAAAGAGAGCTAAATCACGCTCATTTATAAAATCTAAGGTTAACATAAGCGTGCAGCCTGGGCAAATGCCAAAAGAAAATTTATGGGCAAGATTGAAGCAATGGGTGCAGCAAGAGCGCAGAGTGCTAATTACTGCTTCAGGCGTTGCAGGCTGCGTAATTATACTGCGAATGGCTGGGCTGTTGCAGTTAGCAGAGTGGGCAGCGGTTGACCAGGTTTTTCGTCTGCGTCCCCTAGAAAAAATTGATGAGCGGATAGTTATTGTCGAGATTAATGAAACCGATCTAAAGAAGATAAAAAAATGGCCGATTCCCGATGGAGTCATGGCTGAACTGCTGAATAAATTAGATACTTTCAAGCCTAGAGCCATCGGGTTAGACATTTATCGCGATCTGCCAGTTCAACCTGGTCATGATGAATTCGTTAAGGCTTCTAAATCCATCCCTAATGTAGTTGGAATTGAGCTAATTAAGAATACAGAAAGCATAGATGTTCCACCACCGCCTGTATTGAACGAGCTGAAACAGATCGGGTTTAATAATGTGGTGATCGATGCCGATAACAAGGTGCGCCGCAGTTTGCTGTATTGGCACGTAAATGGCAAAACGCATACAAGTTTGGCACTCAAGCTGGCTTCGATTTATCTAAAAGCAGAAGGAATTACTCCCAAAGCGGCGCGGGTTAATCCGAAGTATTTGCAGTTGGGTAAAGCCGTTTTTAGAGCCTTTAAACCAAATGACGGCGCTTATGTGCGTGCTGATAGCAGCGGCTACCAGGTTTTGGCAAACTTTCGCCGAAATGGTGGTTTTCGTACAGTGTCGTTGACAGATGTTTTGGCAGGGAATGTGGACGCAAATTTGATACGCGATCGCATTGTTCTGATTGGTTCAACTGCACCCAGCCTCAAGGATTTTTTCTACACTCCTAGTACTAGCAACCTCATCCAAGTCGTCCAGCCTATGTCTGGCGTTGAATTGCATGCTCATTTTGTCTCTCAAATCTTGAGCGCAGCACTTGACGGACGACCCTTAATTAATATTTGGCCTGAACTAACAGAAGCATTGTGGATTTGGGCTTGGTCGTGGCTTGGTGCTAGCCTCAGTTGGCGTTGTCGTTTCCCTAGAAAGTCGGCTTTTAGTATCCTTTTGGTCGGTACTGTGCTGGTTATCGGTTCTTACGCCGCGTTCATTTTTGGTTGGTGGATACCCCTCGTCCCTCCCACTATTGCTCTAGCTGGTTCGGGTATTGCAATTATGGGTTATCTAGCTCATTTGGAGGAGGAGGGGAAACGCTCTAAAGAGTTTTTGCAAAAAGTTATTAATACTATAGCCGATCCAATTTTTGTTAAAGACAGAGAACATCACTGGATTATCTTGAACAGAGCTTATTGTAAATTTATCGGCTATGCTTATGCAGAGTTAATTGATAAGTCAGATTATGATGTTTTTCCTAAACACGAAGCTGATGTTTTTAGACAGCAAAATGAGCTAGTTTTTAGAAGTGGTGAAGAACAGGAAAACGAGGAAGAATTTACAGATGCGTGGGGAAATACTCATGTAATAGCTACTAAGCGATCGCTCCATAAAGACTCTGCTGGTAATCTCTTCCTTGTCGGCGTTATCCGCGACATGACAGAACGCAAGCGGATGGAAGAAGATCTGAAGAGAACAGCAGAAGAGTTAATCCGTTCTAACACAGAATTAAAAATTTCAGAAGATCGGTTGCGTTATCTCGCTTACCACGATCAGCTCACAGGTCTACCCAATCGCAAACACTTCCACGAAAGCATTATTCAGTCTATCGAATGGGCTGCTAGCAATAAACAACTGGTGGCGTTGCTGTTTCTCGATCTAGATGGTTTTAAAGATGTTAATGACACTCGTGGTCATGATATGGGCGACCTTTTGCTTAAAGTAGTTGCCAAGAGGCTAACTGGTTGCTTGCGCGGTAGCGATACAGTTTCGCGGTTAGGCGGCGATGAGTTTACCGTGATTCTTCCAGGAATTCCAAAACCGGAAGATGCCGCAATAGTTGCAGAAAAAATTGTCAGGACGCTGGCTAAGGTTTTTATCCTAGAAGGACATAGTATTTATATCAGTGTAAGTATTGGTATTAGCATCTATCCTCTCGATGGCGAGAATATGGATACTTTAATGAAGAATGCGGACTCGGCCATGTATCGTGCGAAGCAATTAGGCCGCAATCAATTTTACCATCTTCATAGTTAAAATTATTGCATTGTTATGTTTAACGCTTAAATAAAATCGGGATTAGGCTTGTAAATTTATTTATTTAATACGAAATCTATCAAATTTATACTTCAATTCGGGTAGAAATACAAAATGGTATAACCTGGTTATAGCTTTGTTAAATAAATTGTAAAGATAATTTCCAAAGGTTTCATATCATGGTTTTCATGCCCTTCAATTTCCTGTTTGTATGGTTGGTTGGACTGCTGTCCAGCGGCATACTCGGCGGGGGTATTTATATCCTTTATGAGTGGTACACAGGCGAACTGGCGGAAACGTCCTATTTGGTAGGCGGAGTGGCGATGGTTTTGTGGTCTTTGGGCGGTCGTTTTATCAGTTTGCCCCTTTTTCGTCGCGGGGGTACTGACGAACCTAAGCTAATGCGTAGCAAGACTGTAAAGCGGGTAGAAAGACCTGATGGTAGCGTCATTCAGGTGGAGTTTTATGGCCCCGAAGATGGACAACCGATTATTTTGTCGCACGGTTGGGGGCCTAACAGTACAGTATGGTATTACGCCAAGCGACAGTTGAGCGATCGCTTCCGAATTATTGTTTGGGATATGCCGGGATTGGGAAAATCCACTAGGCCGAAAAACAAAGACTACTCCCTAGAAAAATATGCTAGAGATCTTGAAGCCGTTGTTGCGATCGCAGGCGATAAACCTGTTGTTTTACTCGGTCATAGTATGGGCGGCATGATCGGGCTAACATTTTGTCGCTTGTTCCCAGAACATTTAGGTCGGAAAGTAGCTGGTTTAATCCTTGTAGATACCACTTACACCAATCCGGTAAAAACTTGTATTGGCAGCAATATATTACGCAAGTTGCAAAAACCCCTCCTTGAACCTTTGCTGTACTTAGCTATTGTGCTGTCACCTTTCTTGTGGTTGATGACTTGGTTGAGTTACTTAAATGGTTTGCTGCACGTTAACGTAGAATTATCTGGGTTTACTGGTAAGGAAACACGCGGTCAATTAGAATTTTCGTCTTTATTATCAGCTTTGGGTTCGCCTGGTGTTCTCGCTAGGGGCACGTTGGGTATGTTCAAATTAGAAGAAACTGACACTTTGAGAACGATTAATATTCCCTGTCTGGTCGTCACGGGGGCTTCAGATATAGCGGTTCTGCCTCCGACGGGGGTTCGCATGAAAGCGGAATTGCCTAATGCCGAACTCATAACCTTACAGCCTGCTGGACACATGAGTTTGATGGAGAGAAACCAGCAGTTTTCTGAAGCTGTGAGCGCTTTTTGTACTGAAATATTGTAATTCAGCAAAGGTGTTATAAATTTAGCCCAAGGCGAGGTTGGTGCTAAATCCGACTAAATATAGCGCTGAGTGAAACTGCGGAAAATGGCAAAGAGGAATATCTAGCTTTAATTAAGCTAGCAATACTACTAAAACAGTTGAGTGGTAGAAGTCTCTTTGTCTGTGTTTTCTTGAGGTAAATCTTTGACTGAGATGACCGACTCTGTTGTTAGATGAGGGTCTTTTTGTGTAGTATCCCCGGCTGCTCTAGCCTCGCGCACTACTTCCAAGGCTTCTTTGATCACAACGGCGGTTGGCACTGCCACAACTACCCCCAACAATCCCCCTACCCGTGCGCCAGTCAGGAGGGAAATAAACACCCAGAAGGGATTTAATCCCGTGACGCTGCCCAAGACTCTGGGGGCGATCAAATTCTCGACAATTTGCTGCACGACCAATGCCACAGCTAGCACTTGCAATGCCGAGCCAATGTCTCGCAGTGCCACCAGTAGGGTGACGAGGGCAATCCCAACAGTACCGCCGAAGGGTATTAGTGCCATTGCTCCAATGGTTAAGCCAAACAGCAGACCGAAGGGCACTTTCAGCAGCACAAACAGGGAAATTAACCCGACGCCCATACAGATAGCTATAATGAGCTGCCCAATAAAGTAGTTTTGGAAGCTCAACCGCAGAGTATTAGAGAAGGGCTGCTGAATTTTAGCAGGGAGCCACTCAATTAAGCTGCTCCACACGTCACGACCGTGCTGGATCAAATAAAACGTAGAAATTACGGTTAACAGCACGTCCACTAACTTGGCAACGGTAAACACTGCCAGATTCACGGTTAGATTTAGGGCTTGCGAGGCAATGGTTTGCAGTTGCCCTTTGAGTCGGTCATTAATTTGGGCTATGAAGGCATCGAGGCTAATGGGCCAACCCATAGTATCGATGCGTTCATCGAGCATTACTAACTGACGTTGCCCGGAGTCTAACCATTCGGGCAAACGAGAATATAGCTGTTGTGCTTGAGTCAGAGCCAGTGGCAGTAACGTCACCCCTAGCCCCACTAAGAGCAAGAGGGCTACCAAAAAAACCAGGATCGCCGCTGGCTCGCGTTGGGTTCCCCTTGCCTCTAACCAGCTGACGGGATAGTTCAGCAGAAAAGCTAGCAGGGATGCTACCAAGACGGTGGCGGACAGCGATTCAAAATAACCGAAAATTTCAGAGAAAGCCCAAGCATTCAACACTGTCAGCGGTGCTGCCAGGGCGATCGCCAGCAAACGCGATAGTGGAGTTAGGGATTCCCACCAGCTCAGGAGGCGATTTTTGGGTGTTTTTGGCCCAGAACTAAGCATGAAACCATCTCAATGAAAGAAGCAGTCATAGTAGCTATTATCCCGAACTCTAGAGCTGTAGAGCTATTGTCTAGATTTACTCAGTTTTCTTCTATCCAAAGAGATATCCTTTCGATTTCTGGGGACGGCGATCGCTTTTATGTCTGAGAATTGAAAGCATAAGAGCAATCGGCAGACACAGTATTTATACGTAAAGCTGCCTGCTGACAAGAGCTTTACTATGACATATGAATAAAAATTAAGCAGGCTGGGAGAGAGGTTATGGTAAACAAAAAGAGGAGTAGTAGGATTAATGGGCAAGTGATTCCACATTTTTTTCTTCAGGATCATTATGACTGGCAGTTCTTTCTTCGATGAATCCAGAGAACAATCCTTAGTCAAAGCTGAAATAGTTGCTAAATACTTTTGGGCCTGGGCAAAAGTCATTATTCCGCAGGCAAAGAAAAAGAGTCAAAAAAATATTGCCTATATTGATTTATTTTCTGGCCCAGGTCGTTACAAAGATGGATCTAAGTCTACACCTTTACTTATCTTGGAGCGTGCGATTCGCGATGCAGATATGCGAGAAATGTTACTAACCCTCTTTAACGATGTAGACTCAAACAACACTCAGTCGCTTCAACAGGCAATAGACTCCCTCCCCAATATCGGCAGCTTGAGGAACAGACCAGTAGTTGAAAACAAAGCGGTTGGAGAAGAACTTGTCGAGGAATTTGAAAAAATTAGGCTTGTTCCTACACTCTTTTTTATAGATCCTTGGGGTTACAAAGGGTTGTCGCTCAGGCTCATCGGCTCATTAATAATGAGCTGGGGATGTGATTGCATATTTTTCTTTAACTACAACCGGATCAATATGGGATTGCATAACACAGCTGTGGAAGAACACATGAACTCTCTCTTCGGCAAAGAACGTGCTGATACTCTTCGAGAACAACTCCAACCAATGCAGCCTTATGAGCGTGAGTTAACTATTGTAGAGTCTATTTGCCAAGCTCTCAAAGAAATAGGCGGCACTTATCCTTTACCATTTCGCTTTAAAAATGCTGACGGCAACCGTACTAGCCATCACCTAATTTTCGTTTCTAAGAATGTGCTTGGTTATTCAATTATGAAAGATATTATGGCAAAAGAAAGCTCTATTACAGAACAAAATGTGCCATCTTTTGAGTACAACCCGGCTACTATATATCAACCATTACTTTTCGAGCTTTCACGACCACTGGACGCTCTTGCAGATATGTTACTTGATGAATATGCAGGGCAGACAATGGCTAGGGTAGAGGTCTACAATCGACACCACGTTGGAAAGCGCTATATCGAGAAAAATTACAGGGAAGTTCTGCTAAAACTAGAGTCTCAGGGAAAAATTATGGCAGATCCACCTGCTAATCAGCGAAGGAAGAATACACTTGCCAAAACAGTAAAAATCACCTTCCCACTGAAGCAGTAAGACTGGATTTACCCAGTTGGCGCGGAGATTTCACAGCGACGTTCCCCCACTGCTGAAAGTGTTGCTCCCAGGCTTTTGGCATCTCATCCCAGATTTGCCCATCCAAAAGCCGCCCTCCAGCTTTGGGTGTTCTACCGCCAACCTGCTTGAAGAAAAATGCAACTCCCTCCGCCTGACACTGGTTATGGATGTTCTGCACCCACTCTAGTTGCATAGGACGGTGTTTTTGTCCAGACTCCCCCCCAACAATTACCCAATGAATGTCTGTTAGATCAAGTTGCAAAGAACCTAAAAGCGGTTCGCATGATAGAAATCTTACAGTTGCAGGTACTTGTCGCAAGTAATCAACGCGGTGAACATATTGCTGATTCTCAACAGACACACCCATCCAAACATTTTCAGGCCAGTCCAGTTGAGGAGTTAGTTCAAGTAGACGCTCATGCCGTTTGGTCAAGATTTGATACACATGCCTTGGGGTTTGACGCATCACCTCAAAGACTTCCTTGAGGAATGAAATAGGCACGTTTTCGTGGAAGAGGTCGCTCATTGAGTTGACGAAGATGCGACTTGGAGTACGCCAACGCTTGGGATCTTCTAATCGTTCTGGGTGCAACGTCAAGTCAAATCCCTGGGGAAAATTTTTTCTGAAACGCTTCGTGAGTGCTTCAGCATAGCAGTGTGTGCAACCTGGACTAACTTTGTTGCAGCCCGTTGTGGGGTTCCAGGTTCTGTCAGTCCATTCTATACCAGTCTTAGTGCTAGCCATACCTTGACTCTACCACTCGGTGTGATTGGTTTTACGTTTAGTGTTACTAACATTATATAGTACAATTGTACTATATAATGTTTCCAGGTTCCTCCATAACCGGAAACAACATTGACAAGGAGGAGATCGCCACACACAGTCTTGTCCCAGCGACACCAATCTGTGGAGCTTTACACTAATTAATAGTCCTTGGTAATAAAGCTGGCATGAAAGCACTAGAGGTTGATAACCTCAGAAAAACTTATCGCTACGGTGGAAAGCTTGTTGAAGCCGTGCGTTCCGTCTCCCTAACCCTAGCAACGGGTGAAGTGCTGGCTTTTCTTGGCCCTAACGGTGCAGGCAAGACCACTACTATTAAAACGATCGCGGGTCTAATTAGACCGGATGCTGGTAGGGTTCGCATTGCAGGACTAGACCCCCACCGCAACCCACAAGCTTTGCAATTGCTGGGTGCGGTATTGGAAGGCAATCGCAACCTCTACTGGCGGCTGACTCCAGAAGAGAATCTGGAATATTTTGGAGTTTTGAAGGGCTTAACTGGTCGAGAAGCGCGACGGCGCGGTAAGGTGCTTTTAGAGCGATTTGACCTTGTATCGAAACGTCGCACACCAGTTCAGACGCTATCGCGGGGGATGCAGCAAAAGCTAGCGATCGCTGTTGCTTTAATTCACGAACCCAAGTTGTTACTCTTAGATGAGCCAACTTTGGGTCTGGATGTAGAAGCGACTCAGCACGTCAAAGCTTTGGTACGCGCGATCGCTGCTGAAGGTTGCGCCATCCTCCTGACTACACACCAATTGGACATCGCCGAGGAACTCTCAGATCGAGTGGCGATTATCCAAAAAGGCGAAATTATTGCCTCTTCATCGACTCGCGATTTGATCCGCCAGTTTTCCGGCACTGCGTACACCATTGATGTAGAAGGCGAACTCGACCAAGTACGGGTTAAGGCGCTGCACGCCATTGGTGCAGAAATTCAGGCTGATAAAGTTGTTTATATGGGTAGTTCGGAAGGGTTATATCAAGTGTTTGAGGTACTCAAACCTTTACCTTTAATACAGGTTAAAAAAGACTCTGCTGACCTAACAGAAATATTCTTGAAATTAGTGCGAGAAGGAAGTAATGTTTGAGTTGTTTCTCGCTGAATTTCGGCGTGGGTGGATTCAGTTTATTCGCTACCCGATTGAGGCGATCGCGGGAGTCATAATTACCACTTCTTTCTTTTACGGGCTGTTTCTTAGCGTCCGTTACATTGCTGGCCCATCGTTGCAGCTTGGCGACCGACTCGATGCGATTGTCATCGGCTATGTGCTTTGGAGTTTGGTGACTTTCATTCTGTTGGATATTGCTGGCGGATTGCAAAGCGAGGCTCAGACTGGCACTCTAGAACAACTATTTCTCTCGCCTTTTGGTGCGCCGCTAGTGTTTATTATGCGGACTTTAGCCAGTCTGGTGCGGCAATTGATTCTCATCCTGGCTATTCTGCTAATTATTATGGGTCTGACTGGCAGCCGCTTGCAATTTCCCCCGTCGCTATTTCTTCCCCTGCTGACTATATTGCTGGGGGCTTACGGTCTATCATTTATCATGGGTTCTTTGGCGCTGTTGTTCAAGCGAGTCCAGCAGTTGTTGGGAATATTTCAGTTTGCTTTGTTGTTTTTGATGGCAACTCCTACTGAAACTTGGACTGGTTCGCTACAAATAATAAGATGGCTGCTGCCAATGACTGGGGGTGCGGGATTGCTGCGCGATTTAATGGCGCGAGGGGAAGGTTTGGACTTTGTTGATTTTAGTTTTGCTTTGCTGAATGGAGTTGGATATTTTGGACTGGGGTTATTTATTTTCTGTTTTGCGGAACGCGAGGCAAAACGGCGAGGAATGCTGGGTGGATATTAATTGAATAAGAGCGATCGCGTGAATTTAATAGCGGCAATTTTAATTGCGCGATCGCATCGCTATATTAAGAGGTTTTAGTAATTAGCTAAAAAGTGCGGTAAGGGAAGTCCTGGCGATCGCCTAAACTAGAAGTATTACTAAGGAGCGATCGCCCATGACTGTTAGCAAAAGCTATACTTACGTCTCCCCAGAAGACTATTTAGAAGGTGAGACAATAAGCCCAATCAAGCACGAATATATTCGAGGGGAAATCTATGGCATGGCTGGGACAAGCAAAGCCCATGACATCATTTCCCTGAATGTGTTAACGCTGTTGAGAAACCATGTTCGGGGTAGTGGATGCCGTGCCTATACGGGAAACGTGAAAGTTCATATCGAGCAAGTCAATACCTTTTATTATCCCGATGCAATGGTGAGTTGTGATGAACGGGATAATAGCACTCTTGAAGACTACTTTATTCGCTACCCGCGCTTAATCGTTGAAGTTTTGTCTCCCTCGACGGCAGCTTTCGATAGAGGTGAGAAATTTGCTGACTACCGAACGTTAGAGACTTTGCGAGAATATGTGCTAATCAGTCAAGACCGGATAAGAGTAGACTGTTTCCGTCGCAATTCTGAGGGGCTTTGGGTTTTGTATCCCTACGCGGAAGGGGAAGAAGTTCGCTTGGATAGCATTGATTTTAATTGTGCGATCGCATCGCTATATGAAGACGTTTTAGGAATTAGCTAAAAAGCGCGGTAGGGAAACCCCCGCGATCGCCGGAGAAAAACCCAATAAAAGTTGTCGCTTGATTGAGGTTAGTCTAAAACGCGCAGCGCTATGATTGTTAAGCACTGTTCCGCTCTGCTTCCATGTCTCAACCAGCCGACCTTTCAGACTCTCTGCCAGTTGCATCTCAAAACGGTCATCACCCTAAAGGCGTAAAAGATAACAGCGATAACACGATTCGCATTCGTGGCGCTAGGCAGCATAACCTGAAAAATCTCGATTTGGAACTGCCGCGCGATCGCTTAATCGTCTTCACTGGTGTCTCTGGTTCTGGCAAATCTTCCCTCGCCTTCGATACCATCTTTGCAGAAGGGCAACGCCGCTACGTTGAATCTCTCAGCGCCTATGCTAGACAATTCCTGGGACAGCTAGATAAACCTGATGTAGACGCCATCGAGGGACTTAGCCCAGCTATCTCGATTGACCAAAAATCAACATCCCACAACCCGCGCTCTACAGTCGGGACGGTGACAGAGATTTACGATTATCTGCGTCTGTTGTTCGGACGCGCTGGCGAACCTCACTGTCCGATATGCGATCGCTCTATTGCGCCTCAAACTGTCGATGAGATGTGCGATCGCATCATGGAACTCCCCGACGGCACGCGCTTCCAAATCCTCGCACCCGTCGTGCGCGGTAAAAAGGGGACTCACCAAAAACTCTTATCCAGTCTCGCTTCTGAAGGGTTTGTCCGCATCCGCATTAACGGCGAGGTGCGCGAACTTAGCGATTCCATCGACTTAGATAAAAATTATACACACACTATAGAAATTGTCGTTGACAGGCTTATCAAGAAACTCGGTATTCAGGAGCGTCTGACCGATTCTCTCACCACCTGCTTGCGTCATGCCAGTGGAATTGCGGTCATTGACATATTAAATGATACATCGGCTAGACATAGTTCTGCCTTGCATAAAGGTAATTCTAGCCCAGACAGTACAAAAATGTCAAAAAATTCAGAGGAAACCTCTACAGATGGGGAAGATTCCCATCAGCAAAAGCCTCACGAATTAGTCTTTTCAGAAAACTTTGCGTGTCCCGAACATGGGGCGGTGATGGAAGAACTTTCGCCGCGATTGTTTTCCTTTAACTCGCCTTATGGTGCGTGTCCCGAATGTCACGGGTTGGGCAATTTGCGGAAGTTTTCGCCATATTTAATAGTACCAGATCCCAGCAAGCCATTAAAAGAAGCGATCGCGCCTTGGGCAGAAAAAGAAAGCGGTTTGTCCCAGCTGTCTGCGATGGGTAAAGCATACGGTATCAATCTCCAAACCCCTTGGAACCACTTATCGCCCGAACATCAACATAATATTTTATATGGTGGTAGCGACAACGGTGGACATCGAAGATTTTCAGGAGTTATTCCACTTTTACAGCGCCACTATGACGAAACTAGCTCAGAACAGTATAAGCAGAAATTAGAACAATATCTTGTAGACGAGCAATGCGAAGTTTGTAAGGGGAAGAGACTCAAACCGGAAGCCCTAGCGGTGCAGTTGGGGAATTGTCGGATTGCAGAATTAACCGCTGTTTCAATTCGGGATTGTCGGGAGAGAATTGATAATTTGAAGTTGAGCGATCGCCAATCGCAAATTGGCCATCTTGTCCTTAAAGAAATCTGCTCTAGACTGCAATTTCTCTTGGATGTCGGCTTAGATTACCTAACTTTAGACCGTCCAGCAATGACACTTTCTGGCGGAGAAGCGCAGCGAATTCGCCTCGCCACTCAGATTGGTTCTGGACTTACGGGCGTACTCTACGTTTTAGACGAACCTAGTATCGGATTGCACCAAAGAGATAACGGACGATTGTTGCAAACTCTGGTAAAATTGCGCGACTTGGGTAATACATTAATTGTCGTGGAACACGATGAAGAAACCATTCGCGCTGCCGATCATATTATAGATATTGGCCCTGGTGCGGGAACTTGGGGCGGGCACATTGTCGCGCAAGGTAATTTTGAGACATTGCTAGCAGCAGACGATTCTCGCACGGGTGCTTATCTTTCCGGGCGACAAGTTATCGAAACGCCAGCGCAGCGACGGGATGGAAATGGGAAATTTCTCGCCCTCAAAAATGCCCATCGCAACAACCTAAGAAATATAGATGTAGAAATTCCACTGGGAAAACTTGTCTGCATTACTGGCGTGTCTGGTTCTGGCAAATCGACGCTAGTTAATGAGTTACTTTACCCAGCTTTGCAACACCATCTCACTCGGAAAATACCGTTTCCAAAAAATGTGGATGCTGTTGAGGGATTGGATTGTATTGATAAAGCAATTGTAATCGACCAATCTCCAATTGGTAGGACTCCGCGTTCTAATCCGGCTACCTATACTGGTGTGTTTGATGCGATTCGGGATATTTTTTCTGCAACTATCGAGGCTAAGGCTAGGGGATACAAGCCAGGGCAGTTTTCTTTCAATGTTAAAGGCGGAAGATGCGAAGCTTGTGGCGGGCAGGGAGTGAATGTAATTGAGATGAATTTCCTGCCAGATGTGTACGTGCAGTGCGAAGTTTGTAAGGGCGATCGCTACAATAGAGAAACTCTGCAAGTAAAGTACAAAGGGCATTCTATTGCTGATGTTCTCAACATGACAATCGAAGAAGCTGCGGAGGTTTTCAAGAATATTCCCAAAGCTGCGCCTCGGTTGAAAACTTTAATAGATGTAGGTTTGGGTTATGTTCATTTAGGACAAACAGCGCCTACGCTTTCTGGTGGTGAAGCACAGCGAGTGAAGCTGGCGTCGGAACTATCTCGCCGCGCTACGGGTAAGACTCTTTATTTAATAGATGAACCGACGACGGGTTTATCTTTTTACGATGTCCATAAGTTGCTGGATGTGTTGCAGCGATTGGTGGATAAGGGTAATTCAATTTTGGTGATCGAACACAATTTAGATGTGATTCGTTGTGCGGATTGGGTGATAGATTTGGGGCCAGAAGGTGGCGACAAGGGAGGAGAATTAATTGCCATTGGAACGCCAGAAGAAGTGGCGAAAAATTCGAGGTCTTACACGGGGCAATATTTGCAGCAGGTTTTGCAGCAACATCCTGCGAAGGTGAAAAGTGAATAAAAAGGAGATGGCGATCGGCGATCGCCATCTGACTCAGCCAACACCAAGCACGCGATCGCTACAAGTGTGTAGCTGCAAACCCGAATCCAGAGACGATTCCACTAGAACTCGCACTGCATAAATAATTCCCCAGAACGTTCGGTGCAGAGGCTTTGCGCTATCAACGCCATTGCCTGAGTGACTGGCGTCACAATTATTAAATACTTGCCTCACAGCTTCGTGCGGCGACTGTCATAAACTATCAAGACCTTCAATCACCCAGTATAGGAGGAAAAACAATTACATTTAAAATTAAGAATTCTTTATAACACCATGTCAGCTCAGAGCTTATTACCTGAAGTTACAACTAAGCAAGCAAGGGTTCTGAGGACTCCTATACTCGACTATGCCTTGCCAAACGATCATCCGACTGAGCTACTGCTTAAGTCATACACTTCAATGCAGCATCTTTCCACGCCGCAGGAAACAATTTGCCAGTTTTTTCTGGACATTGTTAAGCAATGGTCTCCAGAGCTAGTTTTATATGAGTTCAACAACTTATTTATTAATGCTGCTAAAACTGGTTCCTCAAATCCCCATCAAGCTATACACCAGCTAATTTCATCTGCCAATGAACAAGATTTTATTAATACTTTAAAGCGCTGCTGTTATATTTTACTGAATAACTGGGTCGCTACTAGACAATATAAATATACTCAAGATTTAGTCAAAATTTTTTCTAATTCAGCTGCTAATGCACGTACATCTTCGGGAAATTTAAAAACTCTCAATGTTTGGATTCATAATTTTGTTAACAGCCAGAACTATCAAGACCTTAAGTTATTTGTAGCTAAATACGCTGATTGGGATAAAGGTCACTGGAAGTCTCGTTATACTTCTTATTTGCTAGCTCCTCAATATATTGATTCTAACAACTCAATAGAACAACGCCAAGCTGCTAAAGGATTAGCAAAGCAGTTAAAAGATCAGTTCAAGTTCGATCTGGCGATGTACACAGCTCGGTCTGAATCTGCTGCATCAAGGCATAGGAAACCTGAAAACCCTACAGCTCTAGGTGATGAAGCACTGCGGTTAATCAAGAAAGTAGTCGCAAAACGCGGTAATTTCAGCTACGCAAATATAGCTAATATTTTTTTAAAACAAACTGAAGGTATTAAGTACAATTATTTTAAACAGAGCTTAGTTAAATATTTATTTTATTCTTCAGAAAATTATGAGTTTGTAGAATCTATAAAAAAACAAATAGGAGAAAAGCTAGAGGTTGCTTATGAAGATTATAGTGACTATACTGTAAATAAATCGCTTATTCTCAAAACTTGCAATCGCCTTATTGACTATTTAATTACTGAGAAAAATGGCGAACCTTCTCCGCTGTTTATGGCATTAGCTTCTCAAGGTAATGCCCTAACTTTAGTAATGCTTTTGCTCAAAATCATTCTTATTTCACCCCCTACTCGTACTCATTTAGAAGTTTGTATTGCCAAAGTAATTGAATACTATGAATGTTACGATCAAGAAGAATGTCAGTGGGTGATTAATTTCTTAGAAATATTAAAAATTACAATTACAATTTATACTGAAAATGTTCAATACAACTTGGTTAACATGAAAAAAGCTAATATAGCTGAGAATTCTAATGTTGATGAGAATGGATATAGAATTTTTTCTCAGACTAAACTTAAACGCCCGCAGTAATATTTCCAATTACTCCAGGGTGAGTCGGGGCGAAGCGGAATTTTATTAACTTTAACAGGCGATCGCGTTAAGCTGGACAGCCATGCTACTCGACTGGTCGCTGATTGGATACTGGCGTTTTTCTACACTTTGCATAGTTAAATGCTTTCAACTGGAGGAATGATTCTGGTGATTATTCATCTAGGAGGGCTGTTGCACTTTTATTCAGCTTTGCTCTCCTTTACGGATAAACTGCTGCAAAATCTCGCTGGGTTTTCTATCCCACGTATCGATGTGTTCGTATATCAAACCATTTTTTGTCAGTTTGTATGTAGAATAGCCATTGAAAAATACCTTAGCTTTCCAAGGGACGCGCAAAATTCCCCTTACCGTCCAATTCGCTAAAATGGTGTCCTCGGCTATCTGATTTATGTCATGCAGATCGAAATTAATTTCTGTAAAAAATAGCTGACCGTGAAATCGCAGCGTCCAAAAAATAATCCGATAATTAAACTTCCATTTGAATTTATTTACCGGATCTTGAAAGTAGATATCATTGGTATAAATGTCGTAGGAGATATCTTGCTCAAAAAGCGTCGGCAGATCTTTTTTAAGCGTCTCCAACACTTGTTTCACTTGCAATTCATATTCCATTCACTAATACCACCACATTCACGCTTTCTGGATTTATACTTTATCAATATTTGCCCCTTATTTAATGTTGCCACTATTTATAATAATTTAGCGGCAGCAAGATCTAGGAGAAATTTTAACTATATTCAGTTTAAGCAATTACCCGGCAATTTAAAATCCTCCTAACAGACGGTGACGCAGTATTTTCCAAGCTGATAGAATCGCCGCAAAAGCAGAGGAAATATCAATGTCCGTCTTAGAAGGTTCTTGGAAACACGAGTACATTATCAGCAACGGCATCAGACTGCACTATGTTACGCAAGGGGAAGGCCCTTTGATGCTAATGCTACATGGATTTCCTGAGTTTTGGTACTCGTGGCGGCATCAAATACCAGAATTTGCCAAAAATTTTAAAGTTGTAGCTCTTGACTTGCGCGGCTACAACGAAAGCGAAAAGCCGCCACAACAATCGGCTTACGTGATGTCTGAGTTTATTAAAGATATTGAGGGAGTAATTAAGGGATTAGGGTACGAAAGTTGCGTGCTTGCTGCTCATGATTGGGGAGGCGCGATCGCTTGGTGTTTTGCTTACGATCGCCCTTCTATGGTAGAAAAGTTAATCGTATTGAATATCCCTCACCCTGCTAGATTCATTGAAGGTTTGCGTACTCCTCCACAACTTTTACGCAGTTCGTATATATTCTTTTTTCAGCTACCCGGACTACCAGAATGGGGGCTGCAAGTTAACGATTACGCAGCAATTGAAACGGCTTTTCTGGGTATGGCTGTTGACAAAAGTGCTTTCAGCAAGGCAGATATTAATGCCTACAAAGATGCTGCTGCTAAACGCGGTGCATTGACGGCGATGCTTAACTATTACCGCAACGCATCCCAGAGTTTAGCTAGACCGCAGTGGGGTATTTTAGAGACACCGACACTGATGATATGGGGTGAGAACGACACAGCACTTGGTAAAGAATTATCTTACGGAACAGAAGCTTATGTCAGAGACTTTAGTATCAAGTACATCCCCAATTGTAGCCACTGGGTTCAGCAAGAGCAGCCCGTGCTTGTGAATCAGTATATGCGAGAGTGGCTCGCGGATTATTCTGTTTCGTGACAAAAGTTTTGTGATTTGCCGGGGAATGGGGGTTAGCCATTTAGCACCAAATTGTTAGCTTATTGCAGCCCCGGTTAAGGCGCAGAGTTTGGTATTAGATTTTTATCCGTAAACCCGCCTGTAGGATGAGCAAGGCGGTATAAATCCCTATTAGGGCTTGAAATTATATGTACCAAGGGCGCAAGGTATGCGCCCTTGCTGCTTTGTAGCTTGCTTGAGTCCCTGGGAGAGGATGCGTAGCGCAGCGAGTATCGCGATCGCCCAAAGACGCTGCTTAGCTCTTTCCGGAAAAAGAAATATCTGCCCGAAAACATAGATCTATACGAGGTAAGAACAGATTTACTGGACAACTAGCGCCACGATCCACCCAATGTTACTAAAAGAGCGTTACCAAATTGTCTCAGTCCTCAGTGCAGGTGCATTCGGACAGACATACATTGCCCTTGATACTCACCGTGCGGACAACCCCAAGTGTGTCGTCAAACACATCAAGCCCGCAGGTGAAGACCGTAGATATTTCACATCTCTCAGCCACCGAGTACGCGCTGAAACAGAAACGCTTAAAAAACTCGGACATCACGAACAGATTCCCACCCTGTTAGATTGTTTTGACTACGCACAACAGTTCTACCTAGTACTGGAGTTGATTGAAGGACATCCGCTTAGTGAGGAAATGCCTCTGAGCCAACGCTGCAACAAACGCTGGAGTGAAGAGCGGGTTGTCGGACTGCTCAGAGAAGTCTTGACCATCCTGGAATTTGTTCACGGCGAGGGGATTATGCATTCCGATCTCAAGCCGGACAACTTGATCAGACGCGCCGGGGATAACAAGTTATGTTTAATTGATTTTGGTGCAGCGCAGCAAATAGATAAAGATTTTGAATTAGCATTATCTGGCTGTTATGAAAGACCGTTAGATGCAACTAAAAATAATCTCGAAAATTTACCGTTAGGTTATATTCCCGCCGAGCAACTTACAAGTAATGCTAAACCGAGCAGCGATATTTATGCGCTTGGCTTGATTGCCATTCTAGCGCTTACTGGCCTGGAACCAACGCAACTCAATTTAGATCTTGATACTCGCGAGGTGATTTGGAAAGACCTCGTGCCAGTCAGCGACAAGCTTGTTTCTATCATTAACAAGATGGTGCGCTACGACTTCCAAGACCGCTACCAATCCGCATCTGATGTGTTGCGATCGCTATCAAATATGCCTGTAATAAATCAACAACCAGAAAAGAAAAGCCTCACCTTTAAAGTTCCCAATTTTAAGCTCAAAATTCCTAAGTCTTTTTTTGTTAGAGGCATGGGATTGGGTATTGCCGCTAATAGTATCGTTGTCGCTGGCGGGATGTATACTCTTTCCCAAGTTTCTACATCGGAAGGGGGGACAGATGTTTTATACAAGGCAACGGAAGAATACCAGACGGGGGATTTAAAGCAAGCGATCGCTTTAGCTCAATCTATTCCCTCCACCAGTCCTGCCTATCCTGAAGCACAGGTTGCATTGCGCGAGTGGCGCCACAACTGGAATATTGCCGCCGCTGAATTCATGGCAGCTGAAAAGGCATTTAATGAAGGTCGTTGGTTAGATGTGCTTCAGGAGGCTCGTCAGATTCCAGATATTTACTTTTGGAATCAAAAAGTAGAAGTCCTTGTCGAGCAAGCGAAACCCAACCTTGAAGCGGAAGCTCAAGAGCTTTTACAAAAAGCCTACTCTCGCGCTTCGCTGAAAGATTTTAGTGGCGCTCTCCAATATCTTAAACAAATTCCCAACGATACTCCCAGTGGAGTTTTAGTTGAACAAAAGCTGTCTGAGTACACGGAAAAGCAACGCATCAAAGCAGATTACTTATTACAGCAAGCTTACAATCGTGCGGAACTAAAAGACTTTACTGGCGCTATACGCTTCATTAAACAGATTCCTGAAGGAACGACTGCCTATGCTAAAGTGAAACCCAAGATTGCTGAGTACAGCGAACAGCAACTTCTGCAAGCTAAATCCGAAAAGGATACAATGTCAAACGCTACATATCGGTCAGGTATCCAACAACAATCGCGGCGTCGCGAGGTTAGAACAATCCGCGATATTAACCCTGGTACCCGCCTTCAAGAAATTAACGCTAAATCCCATATGTAGAATTGAGGAGTGTTATTCTTCACAAAAAATTCTCGATTTACCAGGACGCGATCGCTATTCCTCAATCCCGTCTTCCGCATCTTCTGTAGTATGGTCATTTAATGGAATAATCTGCCGCAGTATGTTGCCATCTATCTCACTTAAACGGTTTTTCAGCTTGCTTTCTATACCTTCTCTTAAAGCCTCCAATAATGATTCTACAGATTGACACTTTTGCTTTAATATCAAAGTTTGCACGGCTAACGGTACTCCATCAGGTTCTCTAGTAAAACATCCAGCTGATAAAAACGCTAAAAGAGAGTTTTTTATTGATTGTTGGTTTACTTGTTTCCCCAGAATATTTACTAACTTTTCTATTTTTTCTCCCAGGGTCTCGCTTTGAAAAGGATTTTTGGCGAGGTAGCGAGCTACTTGTCTTAAATCTTCTGGCGAAGGCGGTTTAAATATGGGATGTCCGGTAGAAAGAATAGCTAGGTATGTTTCAACAGAATGAACCTCCTCGATATCTGAACTAATGTATGCTAAAGATGCATTGGAGTCTGTTGGCGTAATGCCTCTAATTAATAATTTGCTGGGTTCATTTTGGGCAAGGTAAAATTTGGTTCCCTCACAAACAGCAGTTAAAAATGGTTTCAATGTTAAAAAGCCTGCTTGTCTATATTTTTCATCAAAGTCTGGTATTTTAGTTTTGAGGATTTGATGCACCCTGGGCATAAGTATGCCCTCTTGTATAAGGCGCGTGTTATATTCTGTATCTGCCTCAATTGAGTGCAAAACTTCTTTAGTCTGAGTAATGATTTCTTCTGAACGGCGATCGCGTACCTTGGGTGGAGTACTGCTATTATCTTCTCGCTCCTCTAAACTATTTATTGATGCTTCTTCTTGCTCTCTTTGTTTAGGATTTGGTATCAGTACAAAGGCATCACAAACAGCTTCTAATATAGGATTTATTGCTTCTCTATATGCACATCCAACTACAGTTTTTCCATACTGGTGCAGTTTGTTGGCTAACGATGCAAAAGCCCCATCCCCCGATACTATGACAAAAACTTGGATAGATGATCGCAAATGGGCGCATTCCATCGCATCTATAGTTAATTGAATATCGGCTGCATTTCTTTGGTGAAATATGCCAAATCCGAAGGTTTGTATCGGTTCAATACCTAAGTGTAAAATTTCCCGCCTCAGTTGGCCTAGTATAGGATGCCCCCAATTAGCATAAGCGCGTTGGCTGGCAATATGACCAATTTTATTTGTTTGTTTAATTAGTTGCAAAATTCTATTAAGGGATAGGTCGGCAATTAAATCTTTGCTAAGTGCGTAGCCGTTGGTCAAGTTTTCTATATCGTAAAATATGGCTGTATTAAAATATTGACCTGGGGCTTGATTTGCGGCGGGTTTAGTAGACTCTTGCAAAGCATTTTGTTGTTGAAGTTCTTTAATGGCTGAAATTAAAGGTGTTAAATCCTGTTGCGGTACGGGTGATACAGCTTGTTGATTAAGTTGCGCGATCGCTGTTTTTAATTGTTCAATTTGTTGTGTGGTTTGCAATAACTGTTGGAACTGTTCTGTAAGGGTCTTGAGGTTATTTTGGGTTGCTGCTATCTGCTGCTTGAGTTGGGCAATGTCGCTATCCGTTGAAGTTTCTGTTGCGGCACTTTCTATAAGTTGTTGGCGTTGTTTGTAAGCCAGATCTAGGGCTTCTTGGGTACTAGCCCAATCTTGTGGGAAGGCATCGCGGGTTAAAGTCTGTAAGCAGGCTTCGTAACCAGCGATCGCGATCGCCAGGTTAGCAGTCTGATTTCCTTGAGGAAACTGCTGCACGAGATAACATAATTTGACGATTCTTTGTGCCATACCTCTTGCTTGGGCTGGTTCTGCTGCACGCAAGTTAGCAGATACCCATTTACCAAACAGTTGTGCAAAGCTGCCATCAAGCTTATCTATGTTGGCTTGCAAAAGTGGGTATACTTCTTCCTGGTTGCCTTTACTCCGGAAGGTTGTCTGTAATACCTCACGCAAGAAAATCCGCTCCTCTTGGGGGTTTCTGGTTGTCATTGTTAGCTGTTTACAACCTAGTCGAGTAGATTGTCCTCAAGGCGGGCATTTTATCTGGCTGTTGCCAAACAGTTATACCCACTCTGCCCCGGTTGTTGTGGGGAGGATTATTCTAGTATTGCAAACAAGATTAAAAGGCAGCGTTGCGATCGCTGTCTACCACCATTGCTGATTTTAGCTTGGCTTCTTCTGCTAGCTTCTTTTATTACGCAAGAAGGGCGATCGCGATCTTCAAAAATGCTGCCAAGCGTATTTTTCCCGCTTATAGACTTCTCGGAGTCTTTGTAGTGCTTCAGAGGACATAACTTGTTTCACCAAAGCAACCAATTTTCCCCAACATAGCAAGTTACCAGGCGATTCAGCCTTCTGGAACTGCTGTTTATAGAAGTTTGTCCAAAATTCTGGTGCTTGCTTGCTTTTAGACTTGGTTCTCCACCGCTTGCGCCATAGCGCGAAGTCTTCAGGCGTTGGCGGATTAAGTGCCAAAATTGCTGGAAAATCGGCGTAGCTGACAAAACGGCTTACACCTTTGCCATGTACGTGGACAACGTAGCGCCAACAGCTAATTTTATATATCTCTTCTTCATCAATCTTGCATAGCATCGCAGCCGTCTCTTCTGTTACAAATCGTGCCAGCGGATGCACTATCCACGATTTGTGTACAATTTTTGATTCTTTGATGACGAGCGATTTCGGCTGTTGTGTTGATAACATAGAAGTTGCCTCCCTAATTTTGGGGCATTGTGGCGATCGCCTTTGGTTTGCGAGACTTGGGGGCGATCGCTTTTAAACTATAATCATAAGGTGGTATCTCACCTTATGTCAAGTATGGGATTAGTTAGATTAAAAGTTAGAGAACTAGCTGCTGAGAAGGGCTGGACATTCAAGGAAGTTGCGGAACGTTCCGGCGTGATTTACAACACCGTCAAACATTATGCCCGTTGTCCGGGGATGTCAACTGTTGACTTTATTTCTCTGCAAAAGTTGGCTAGGACGTTTGATGTGATGATTGAAGATTTGGTAGAGATTGTAGAGGAGTAAGCGATCGCTTACTCCTTTAATATATGACTTTCGCTTAAGTGCGTTGATAAGTATTTAAGCAAATATCTACGAACAGAAGAACAATGCCAATTTGATTGCGATCGCCGCTTTAAATTCACCAATCCCACAACTACTACAAAAAAATCCCCCACCCGAAGGTGAGGGATTTTTTATTAATTATCTACCAGACTAGAAGCCGGATTAACCGAACTTGCCAGCCGTTGAGGCAATCAAGAAGGCGGCGTAGGTGAGGATGTAGCCAACCGTGAAGTGAGCTAGACCAACCAACCAACCTTGAACGATGGACAGAGCAACTGGCTTGTCCTTCCAGCGAACCAGGTTCGCCAGAGGAGTGCGTTCGTGTGCCCAAACCAAAGTCTCGATCAACTCTTGCCAGTAACCGCGCCAAGAGATCAGGAACATGAAGCCAGTAGCCCAAACTAGGTGTCCGAAGAGGAACATCCAGTTCCAGACCGCCAGGTTATTCATACCGTAGGGGTTGTACCCGTTGATCAGCTGAGCAGAGTACAGCCAGAGGTAATCGCGCAGCCAGCCCATGAGGTAAGTAGAGGACTCATTGAACTGAGCTACGTTGCCTTGCCATATACCCAAATGCTTCCAGTGCCAGTAGAAGGTTACCCAACCCAGAAGGTTAAGCATCCAGAACATAGCTAAGTAGAAGGACTGTTCCCAAGCCGAAGTTTGGCAGGTACCGCCACGGCCAGGACCGTCGCAGGGGAAGGTGAAGCCGAAGTCCTTTTTATCGGGCATCAGCTTAGAACCGCGAGCATCCAACGCACCTTTGACGCAAATCAGGGTGGTGGTGTGGAGACCTAGTGCGATCGCGTGGTGAACCAGGAAATCGCCAGGGCCAATTGTCAAGAACAGAGAGTTAGTCCCGCTGTTGATAGCATCAAGCCAACCGGGAAGCCAAGCCGCACCAGCCGTCGAGGCAACGCTATCAGCATTAGACAACAGAGTGTCAAAGCCGTACAGCACTTTACCGTGAGAAGCTTGAATGAACTGGGCAAACACCGGTTCGATCAGTATTTGCTTTTCAGGAGTTCCGAAAGCAACCACTACATCGTTGTGGACGTACAAGCCCAAGGTGTGGAAACCCAGGAACAATGACACCCAGCTGAGGTGAGAGATGATCGCTTCTTTATGCTGCAACACGCGATCTAACACGTTGCCTTTGTTTTGATCGGGATCGTAGTCGCGCACCCAGAAGATGGCTGCGTGAGCAAAAGCACCGATCATCAGGAAGCCAGCAATGTATTGGTGGTGGGTGTACAGCGCTGCCTGAGTTGTGAAGTCCTTAGCCATAAAGGCATAGGGAGGCAGAGAGTACATATGCTGCGCCACCAGAGAGGTAACAACTCCTAGTGCTGCCAGGTGTATGGACAACTGGAAGTGCAGCGAGTTGTTATAGGTGTCGTACAAGCCTTGGTGAGGCAAGTTGAACTGGCCTTCAGTCTTGGTGCCAAAGAATTCTTTGGCGTTGAGCATTTCTTTGATGCTGTGACCAATTCCGAAGTTAGTACGGTACATGTGGCCGGCGATGATGAAGATGACCGCGATCGCCAAGTGGTGATGCGCGATATCCGTCAGCCACAGCGACTGCGTTTGAGGATGAAAGCCACCCAAGAACGTCAGAATCGCAGTACCAGAACCTTGAGAAGTGGCGAATATATGACCTGCGGTATCAGGGTTTTCCGCGTACACTCCCCAGTTACCCGTGAAGAACGGCTGCAAACCAGCTGGGTGAGGCAGCGTAGTCAGGAAGTTATCCCAACCTACATGCTGACCGCGAGATTCTGGGATAGCAACGTGAATCAGGTGTCCTGCCCAAGCCAAAGAACTGACGCCGAACAGACCAGCTAAGTGGTGGTTCAAACGGGGTTCAGCGCTCTTGAACCAGGAAAGACTGGGGCGGAATTTGGGCTGTAAGTGCAACCAACCTGCGAACAAGAAGATTGCAGACAGCACGAGCAGGAACACTGCACCTTGGTACAGGTCATTGTTCGTCCGCATCCCTTGGGTGAACCACATGTGGTACACGCCAGAGTAAGCAATATTGACCGGGTTAGTAGCACCAGCTTGGGTAAAAGCCTCGACTGCCGGTTGACCGAAGTGAGGGTCCCAAATCGCGTGAGCGATGGGACGGACATTTAAAGGATCTTTAATCCACTGCTCGAAGTTACCTTGCCAAGCAACGTGGAACAGGAGGCTGGATGTCCATAAGAAGATGATTGCCAAGTGGCCAAAGTGGGAGGCGAAAATCTTTTGATAAAGATTCTCCTCCGTCATGCCATCGTGGCTTTCAAAATCGTGAGCCATCGCAATCCCGTACCAGAGCCGACGTGTTGTCGGGTCTTGAGCGAGGTCTTGGCTAAATTTGGGAAATTTTGTCGCCATAGTCTCCTCAATTATCTGACTGAGTGCTGATGAGTGAGTTATTGTACTCATTCCTCAGCACTCGTTACTCACTCCTGACTCATCCTATTGAAAGGATGCGCGCCTCAAAGAAGGCCCATATAGTGACGATCGCTCCTAGAAGGAAATGCGCCACTCCGACAGCTCGGCCCTGAATGATGCTTAGAGCACGAGGCTGAATCGTTGGGGCAACCTTCAGTTTATTGTGCGCCCAAACAATAGACTCAATCAACTCTTGCCAGTAGCCGCGGCCACTGAACAGGAACATGAGGCTAAAGGCCCAAACAAAGTGAGCGCCCAAGAACAGCAGACCGTAAGCTGATAGTGCCGTACCGTAGGACTGAATCACTTGAGCAGCTTGTGCCCATTGGAAATCACGCAACCAGCCGTTGATAGTGATGGCACTTAGAGCAAAGTTACCACCCGTGATATGATCCACCGTTCCATCAGCGTTGACAGTACCCCACACATCGGATTGCATTTTCCAGCTAAAGTGGTAAACCGCGATCGCGATAGTGTTGAACATCCAAAACAGGCTTAAGAACGTGTGATCCCAACCAGAAACCTGACATGTACCGCCACGACCAGGACCGTCGCAGGGGAAACGGAAGCCCAAATTAGCCTTGTCTGGAACCAGACGAGAGCTGCGAGCAAACAGGAATCCTTTCAATAGAATCAGTACGGTGACGTGAATTTGGAAAGCGTGAATGTGGTGGATCATGAAATCCGCCGTACCCAACGCTATCGGCATCATTGCCACCTTGCCAGCCACAGCCACGATACCGCCGCCGAAAGCATAGCTTGCAGGCTGTAGAGCATTGGGAGCAGTTGCGCCCGGAGCTAGTGTGTGGATGTTTTGCACCCACTGGGCAAATATCGGCTGTAACTGAATTGCCGTATCCGAGAACATGTCTTGAGGACGACCCAATGCACGCATCGTGTCATTGTGGACGTACAGCCCGAAGCTGTGGAATCCCAAGAACATACACACCCAGTTTAGGTGAGATATGATTGCATCCCGGTGACGTAACACCCTGTCTAGCAGGTTGTTTTGGTTAACCACCGGATCGTAATCCCGAACCATAAATATGGTCGCGTGAGTTGCTCCACCTATGATACAGAATGCACCAATCCACATATGGTGAGTGAATATGGACAACTGCGTAGCATAGTCGGTAGCCAAGTACGGATACGGAGGCATCGCGTACATATGGTGAGCAACGATGATGGTAACAGAACCCAGCATTGCCAGGTTGATACCCAATTGGGCGTGCCAAGATGTTGTGAGGTTTTCGTAGAGACCTTTGTGGCCTTCTCCAGTGAAGGGGCCTTTATGGTTTTCTAGAATTTCCTTAATGCTGTGGCCGATACCCCAGTTCGTCCGGTACATATGACCGGCGATGATGAACAGTACGGCAAGTGCTAGGTGATGGTGTGCCGTATCCGACAACCACAGGCCACCCGTAACTGGGTTCAACCCGCCCTTAAAGGTGAGGAAGTCAGAGTATACACCCCAGTTCAAGGTGAAGAAAGGAACCAAACCTTTAGCAAAACTAGGATATAGCTCTGCCATCAAGTTTGAGTTCAGAATAAACTCCTGGGGCAAGGGTATGTCTCCGGGAGCCACGCCAGCATCTAGCAGCTTGTTAACTGGCAAAGCAACGTGAATCTGGTGTCCTGCCCAAGATAGGCAGCCCAGACCCAGCAATCCTGCCAGGTGGTGGTTCAGCATCGACTCCACATTCTGGAACCATTCCAGTTTGGGAGCGCGCTTGTGATAGTGGAACCAACCAGCAAACAGCATCAAAGCAGCCATTACCAAGCCGCCAATTGCGGTGCAGTAGAGCTGGAATGTGTTTGTGAAGCCAGCAGCACGCCAGATTTGGAAGAAACCAGAGGTGATCTGGATTCCGTGGAAGCCACCGCCCACATCGGCATTCAAAATCTCTTGACCTACGATTGGCCATACTACTTGGGCACTGGGTTTGATACCAGTGGGGTCGGTTAGCCAAGCTTCATAGTTGGAAAACCGAGCGCCATGGAAGTACATGCCGCTCAACCAGACAAAAATGACTGCCAAGTGACCGAAGTGTGCGCTGAAGATTTTCCGAGATACGTCTTCTAGGTCACTGGTATGACTATCGAAATCGTGAGCGTTGGCGTGAAGGTTCCAAATCCAGGTGGTGGTTTTGGGTCCTCTAGCTAGGGTGCGGTCAAAATGACCTGGCTGGGACCACTTCTCAAATGAAGTGGGAACCGGGTCTTTATCGACTACAACCCTTACTTTTGCCTCTCGCTCCGGAGGACTGATTGTCATGTTGACTCTCCTCTCATGAGACAAGTAACGAGAAATGTCCCCTTTGAAATAGGTTTTTATCGGCAGAAAAGTAGGTGGGAAGGCTTACTTTCCTGAGCGGAGCTTTTATCCGCATTCTAAACAGAGATTCTTACCATCAAGTCAGATGTAACTTTACAGCTCATCCGCTTGGGATGGGTTCTTTTGGAAAATTATAGGCCTTGCCTCACGCCTGTTCCGAGGCACTTAACAATAATTCAAATTAGGTCAATCCCAGGTGTAAGTAGGCTTACACCGCAGGGAGACTGTGGAAAAAGTCAAGGGGGTTTTGATTTTGTAAACAAAACTAAACAATCAGCAAAATTAACACTAGAGGGGTAAA
This sequence comes from Microcoleus sp. FACHB-831, assembly GCF_014695585.1. NCBI lineage: Bacteria > Bacillati > Cyanobacteriota > Cyanophyceae > Oscillatoriales > Microcoleaceae > Microcoleus > Microcoleus sp. FACHB-831. Next base: position 66,837 of record NZ_JACJON010000029.1, read on the forward strand.
AACGCCAGAAGTCAAACAGAAACTTTAATTGAGAGCTAATAGGCTAGCGGTGGCATAATTTAAAATACAAACAAGCAAAAGCAATAATTCTTGACTTTTTAACCGTTAATATTATTTATCTGTCTCCCCATATCTATAACTGCGGCAACTGGCGATCGCCTTTTTAGGATCGTTACATTAGCTTTGTACGGAAATTGCCGCTAGTGAATACGGGGAGGCTCGTGCTTTTCCGCTATAGTTCCGTATGGACAACCTTCGTCAATATTTAATGTCAATCGCTTAGGAGAGAATTGCGTGTTGGGCATAAATAGCCAGTGGAAGCCTATGAAAGCGCTAGTTTCATTCCTGATGGCAGCAGTTTTGGTCTTTAGCATGGTGGGTTGTGGCGATCGCGCCCCCACAGCAGGTAACTCCACCCCTTCTGGAGCTTCCAAAAACCAGCTAGCAGGACCAATATCAGAAGTATCTCCGCCAGAGGTGATTCAACAACTGCGCCCCGCTCTGGATGTTTACAAACCTCAAGTCAGCATTCTCAGTCCGCAGGCAGATGAAGTTCTGCAAGATAACGCAGTAGAGGTGCGCTTGCAGGTTCAAGATCTCCCCATATTCAAAAACCCAGAACTCGGGCTAGGGTCTCATCTACACCTCATCCTAGACAACCAGCCCTACCAAGCGGTGTATGACCTCAACCAGCCCCTAACTTTTAAAGATTTATCCCCTGGAACCCACACCTTACGTGTATTTGCCTCCCGTCCTTGGCATGAAAGCTTCAAGAACGAAGGTGCTTATGCCCAAACCACATTTCACATCTTCACCAAAACACCAGAAAACAACCCTAATTCCAGCCAACCCCTATTAACCTACAGCCGTCCCACAGGTAGCTATGGAGCCGAGCCTATAATGCTCGACTTCTATCTCACCAATGCCCCGCTGCACTTAGTAGCCCAAGAAAATTCCTCAGACGACATAGCGGACTGGCGAATTCGCGCTACAGTCAACGGCCAAAGCTTTGTCCTCGAAAAGTGGCAGCCAATTTATCTCAAAGGGTTTAAACCAGGGAAAAACTGGGTGCAACTGGAGTACATAGACGAACAAGGAAACCCGCTCAACAACGTCTTTAACAACACAGCAAGGGTGATTACCTACGAACCCAACGGTAAAGACACCCTTTCTAAACTCGTGCGCGGCGACATCTCCGCTGAACAAGCTCGGGGAATTGTAGACGCCAACTACAAACCGATTCCAGAACAGACCCCTACCCCTCGATCGGAAGAAACACCCGCGATCGCTCCAACTCCGACAACGGCTCCTCCAGTTGAAGAAACACCCCCACCAACTGAAATCGAGCCAGCAAAACCCGCTGAACCTGTACCCACAGAAACCAAACAATCAGAAAAACCCAAACCAGGTGGTTTCTTTAATCGCTTCCGGCGTCAAACTGGTGGTGAGTCCAGCCCAGCGCCCGCGTTACCCGCAACACCAGAGGTTATAGAAACACCAACTTCATCACCTTTACCAGAAGAACAAGCACCTCAACCAGAGGAGAGTCTAGAACCAGAGCCATCAAAAATTTCAAGCCCAACAGTTGAAACCACCCCATCGCCTACAGAGGAAACAGTTCCTCAACCAGAGGCGTTGCCAGCTACGCAAGTGGAACCGATAACCCCACCTGCTGCACCCATACCAACCCAAACTAAACAAAAAGAAAAGCCAAAATCGGGCGGGTTCTTTAATCGCTTCCGGCGTCCAAGCGCTACTCAAGCTACCCCATCTCCCAGCTTGGCGCCAGAACCAACAAACATAATTGAATCTCCTTCACCAGAAGCAGTTCCTAGCTTGCCGCCAACGCTACCAGAGATAATCCAAACTCCTTCAGAGCAACCCGTAGCTCCTAAGTTAGAGATTCCTAAACAAGAGGAAACGCCCCAAATAGAAGTATCGCCAGCTCCAAGCGTAACAGCGGAACCAACCCCATTAGAGCCAGAAACACAAACATCAAACGGATTGTTGGAGCTTGTTCCGCCTTCCGGCGCTGGTAAGGCGACACCCGTCCCTACCCTGACCCCAACGCCTAATAACGAATCGGCGGCTGAGAAAGAATTATTAGTTCCTACCACTGCTACCCCTACAGTTCCGATTCTTTCGCCGTCGGCTGAATCAGGTATTCCCAGCCGGTATCTAAAGAAAGTAGCGCCAGCGACGAAAACACCGGAGGTGGAAGAATAAGCGATTAAGGTAGATGTGGCTTGAGTTGAAGAAGCAATGCCGTAAGTTCGCTAATCTAAAGAAGTGTAAAGCTAGCGATCGCTATTAGTTGCTATTGCTAGCTTTCTCGGTCGCACCCAGTAAGGAGACACTATGACTCCCCGTGTTAGAGCGCCAGAACTCCCTCAAAACCAACCTTGGTTAAATACAGACCGCCCTTTGTCGATCAAAGAACTCAAAGGACGAGTGGTAATCCTGGACTTCTGGACTTACTGCTGCATTAACTGCCTGCACGTTCTGCCCGATCTGAAGTACCTCGAACAAAAATATAAAGATAGCCTCACGGTGATTGGCGTCCACTCAGCTAAATTTGTAAACGAGCGAGAAGTTGACAACATCCGTCAGGCTATCCTGCGCTACGATATCGAGCATCCCGTGCTAGTTGACAGTAACTTTAACGTTTGGGAGGAGTACGCTGTTCGGGCATGGCCTACATTGATGTTGATTGACCCAGAGGGCTACGTCATCGGCTATGTATCGGGTGAAGGCAACCGTGATGCTTTAGATCAGCTGATTGAAAAGTTGATTGGCCAACACAAAGACAAAGGAACCATTAATTTCCGAGAAATAAGCCTCAAATTAGAAAAACAACGTCAGCCTTTATTAACACCGCTGGCGTTTCCGGGTAAGGTGTTGGCTACTAATACTGCTAGTAATGAAGATTGGCTGTTCATTGCTGATTCGGGTCATCACCGCATTGTTGTAACTACCACAACCGGGGAGGTGCTACACCTAATCGGTACTGGCAAACCTGGATTAGCCGACGGTTCTTTTACAGAAGCGCAGTTTTTTGCACCGCAGGGAATGGCATTTGATATAGAAACTCAAATTCTTTACGTTGCGGATACTGAAAACCACGCTTTGCGTCAGGTTGACTTCAAAACTCAGAAAGTTAAAACAATTGCTGGAACTGGCGAGCAAAGTCGTCAGATTGCTCGCCATAGCGGCGTTGGTTTAGAGACACTGCTAAATTCTCCTTGGGATTTGGAAAAAGTGGGAAATAGCTTGTTTATAGCTATGGCTGGCCCGCACCAAATTTGGGAAATGGAACTGGAAACGGGCAAAGTTAGAACTTATGCGGGGACGGGACAAGAAGCTTGTATAAATGACGCGATCGCCAGCTGTGCTTTTGCCCAACCTAGCGGCATTACTACTGATGGTCAAGAATTATTTGTTGCTGATAGTGAAGTCAGCACGATTCGCGCTGTCGGACTGGGTGATAAGGCACAAGTACGCACAGTAGTAGGTAGCGGCGAGTTATTTGGTTTTGGAGACATTGATAGCGAAGGTTTCGACGTGCGACTCCAGCATTGTCTTGGGGTCGAGTATGCCCAAGGTCTCCTTTGGGTTGCTGATACTTATAACCACAAAATCAAGCAAATTGATCTAAATACCAGCAGTTGCAAAACTGTTCTGGGAGATGGAACACCGGGTTATCAGGATGGTGAGGGTATGCGATCGCGCTTATATGAGCCATCTGGTTTGAGCGCCCTGAATTCTCATCTATATATTGCCGATACTAATAACCATGCGATTCGCCGTGTAGATTTGGCGACTATGAAGATAACTGGACTGGAGTTGTCTGGTTTGTGCGCCCCAGATGTTTGCGTACCAGCTAGTTTATAATTTTGCACTGCAAATAAAATAAAGGCGATCGCTCCTAGCAATTAATAGAGCGATCGCCTTTTATTTATAGAAGCAACTTAGATGGGAATTGGCCATCCCACAACTACCTGCTAGTCCTTGCCCGTCACCTTTTCAATTAAGCCTTTGGCTTGTTCTATTATGCTAAAACCAGACTTTTCTTTTTGATTAGCTTTTACGGTATCTTGGTATACCTTATCTACACTATCCACCTGCTGAGCTTTCCCTACTTCCTCTAGGTAATCTTTTTGTCTATCTTCTTCTCTTAAACCAGTAGCTTCGCTATATTCGTAGGCGCGATCGATTTTTTCTTCTGGAGTGAGCGCATAGCTGGGCTGCTGTACTAAAACTAATGCACTTGCGGTGCTAATTAAAGTAATCAGACATAAAGCTAAGATGCTTTTACGGAATGCTTGACCTAGTGCGGAAAAAATTGCCTGCATATCATGCCTCCTATTTTTATTTGCTAATAGTTTGTAAACGCCAGTATATATAAATACCAATTTCCCTGGCAAAACTCTAAAGGCTGATTTATTAATGGCGATCGCTACTAAATTACAACCACTTTCTTAATAGCACTAGCTTTTTTACAAAGTAGAAATTTGCCGATATCGCGCTAAGACCAAATTATAAATACCATAAGCTATCAGCCCAAGCGCAACGATTCCTAAAATTAACGACCCATAAGGCTGTTGTGCCAGCGCTTCTAGCGCACCAGCTAATCCTATAGCTCTGTTTGCGTCAGAGTTATGTGCGGCTTGAATCAAAAAGATGCCAATGATACTGAATACAACTCCTCTAGCCGCGATCCCACATCTGCCGCTATAGAGCGCCCATTTCTTTTCAGAATCACTCATCTGGTTCATTTTTATTTTTCTGCGGAATTTAGCTTTATAAGCTTCGTAGAACTGATAAAAGCCCATCCCGATGACTGCCACACCAGCAATACCTACCAGCCATTGACCGAACGGCTGTGCTAGCACCCGCGCTGTCCAGTCTTGGGAGCCATTGCTACCGCCACCACCGCCAACACCTCGAACGATCTGAACGGCATTCAGAGCCAAACCTGCATAAACAATGCCGCTACCTGCGTAGCCAAGACGCTGAGCTATGCCTTTGGCGTCAGATCCTTTGTTCTCAGCGTCAGCGATCGCCTGCACAAAACACCATAAAACATAACCAGCTAGCCCGACGGCAACTAAACCCAGTAAGAATTTCCCAAACGGCTGTGCCACAATTGTCACTAAAGCACCGTTTGTATCAGTTGTTCTGCCACCTGTACCAAAGGCTGCCATTGCCGCTAGCACGCCGACAACTGCATAAACTACGCCCTTAGCCGCATAGCCCAACCGCGCCAGTCGTTCGATCCATACAGATGAACTGCCAGTTAGGGTGTCTTTTGCTTTTGTGTGCATTTGTAGAGCCTCGGCTTGGCTATCATTAATTTATACAGCCATACCTTTTTCTACTACGCTTTAGCCTATAAACACATCTACCTAACTACCTAATCACTTTGATTTAACATTACTTAAAAAATTAACTTAAGGCATCCATCCCCGTTGAATTTTAACTCCACGACTTTGCATCGTTTGTTCAAATAAGTCTGTTGGCAGTGCTTGTTCAAGAGGCCATACACCTGGTTTTTTGAGTTTACCATCAAGCAGCAGTTGGGCAAGACTGCCAGTACCAATTCCAGCTGCTACAGCTGTATTTTCATGTACTAAAGTTGAACAATAACGAGCTACATTTCCATTTTTACGGCCAGTAACTTCAGAACGAATTGCTACTCCAATTCCGGTAAACTTGTCGGTAACGCGAGTCATGCGATGGCTGACGTGGGCTAAGAATTCTATGACGTTGGGATTGCGAAGCCAGCTTGCGGGCCACCAATGTGAAACGCTCCAGGTGAGATGGTTGTAGAAATCAGGAAGCGTGCCGAATTTAGTGATAACAGTTTTGACAGGAAATGTTTCAGCTAGAGTGAAAGCTTCTGGCATATCAAACCAGTATACGCCTAGCCGATTGTAAGGAGCAGGGAAGGCAATAGTTTCGCGATTGCTATAGGGTTTTACCATCTGCCATTTCCCATCTATCCAGGCTTCAAACGGACGTTGCAAGCCCAAAAATGTAGTTCGCATTACGGTAATACCAGCGCCACCCGAACCAGCTACAACATAGCTTAGATGTATGCGTTCTGGCTCATCAAATTGTTCAACGTCGTGACGCACCATGCTGTTAGAAATCCCAGGAAAAATTCCCGTATTAACAATAGCGGTGACACCTGCTGCTATGGCATCATCGCGGCTAGCTACAGCTTTGCGAGTAAATGAGGGATGATCGCTGACATCGAGATAATTAACGCCTTTTTGAATGCAAGTTCTCAGTACGTTAGCGTCGCGGTAGTGAAACGGGCCAGCGCAGTGAATAACAAGATTAGAAGAAGCGATCGCATCCTCAAGCTTTTCTGTTTCTGCTAAATCCAAAACTTGAAACTGTACTTGAGAACCCAGCCGATCGCTAATTAATTGGCTAGACGCTAGGTGGCGGCCAGTAATAGTAATTTCCGCTTCAGTGTGATTGGCGAGATCTGCCGCCACACAACTGCCAACTCGGCCACTCCCTCCCAGGATTAAAACTTTATCAGTCATGCGATCGCTATTTAAACACTAACGGTATACTTGAAAACTTAAACTTGAGAATTTAGATTTACCAATAATCTTAAATTCTCATTACTATATTGCAAGCTTTTTGGTTAAGAGTTGCTTGTTATCAAATAACTCTGGTTGTTAAGACTTCTTTGGCTATTACTTGCGATCAACTTCCACCCCTGACGCTGTAATTTCTGGTATGTTGCCCAACCCCTAGAACCATCATTATCTAGATAGTCTTTTGCAGCCAGTAGAGGAAATGCTGTGTATGGTTGCCACGCCTCATTAGGAAAATTTCGTAAATGTAGTATTTTCTCTCCCTCATTTCCCGACATAGATAACCAGCACATTTGTCCCACCATTTACAACTCCTCTATATTTGAACGTGGTTCATGTTTATGGTTCATAGTTTATGGCCATCAACAATGAACCATGAATTGAGCGCCTCGAACCTTTGTCCTGACACTTAAGAAATCTTAAACACAGACTCTACAGTCGATTTGATAGAGTTCCCCGCTTCTTTAAGTGTCTGAGCAATTGGCTGCTGTGCGTGTAGGAAGATGCGAGCGCAGTTACGTCCTGGCATACCAGAAATTGAGCCACCTGGATGAGTTCCCGCTCCTGTAAGAAACAGCCCATCAATAGGAGTTTTGTAATTAGCTAGTTCTGGCAAAGGACGGAAAAATACCATCTGATCTAGCGTCATATCGATGTGGTAGTAGTTCCCTTTGTAAGCTCCCAAACGTTCTCCGAGTTCCGCTGGGCTTTCTACTCGACGGGCAATAATCGAGTTTTTAATATTAGGTGAATAATCTGCGATTTTGTCAATCACGCGATCCGCAACTTTGTTCTTCAGTTCATCTGTCCAGCCAGTACCTTTTAGACCCGTACCTTCTGCACCAGCAATTTGATAGGGAGCAAAAAATTCAATCCAAAGTGTATGTTTGCCTTCCGGAGCCATTGAAGGATCGAGCCTTGTAGGCATAACCACATACATTGAGGGGTCGTCATCAGGAATTTTGCCAAGACTACAATCGCTATGAGCTTTTTCAACGTGTCTGACTGAATCGGCAATTAGAACAGAGCCAATCAGATACTCATCCTGGTGATTATGGTGATCAAAGCGCAGCGGTTCGTTGAGAGCTAGGTCTATTTTTAGGATTGTTTCATTGTTGTTAACAATGCGACGCTCTAATCTTTCTCGCAAATTAGGGTCAGCATCATTGACTTCGGCTTCGTCCATCAGTTGCAGAAACACCCGTTTGGCATCAATGTTCGAGATAACACCCTTGTTCGCCCGATACTCAGTACCGCCGCGAACCCTGACTCCTACTGCGCGACCGTCATCAATTAATATTTTTTCAACGTGCTGGTCTGTTAAAACTACCCCACCGTGACTTTTCACTAAATTGAGCAAAGATTGAACCAGTGCGCCCGTTCCGCCACGAGGTCTAGCCATGCCAGGACGATGGCGCATAGCCATCATAATCGAACCGACGGCAATAGTTTTTTGTGAAGGAGGGGCACCGAGTTCGGCTGATAACCTTGCAAGGGGCGCTTTGAGAAATTCTGAATCAAACCACTCGTTGAGGATGTCCTCAGCGCTGGTCAGCATGGTGCGAATGAAGTCTAGAGTCTTATCCGGGCCACCGATTACGGAAAATAAATCTTTTAGCTTTTTAAAATCGTAGTTGCCAGCTATGTCTATTATCGATTTTGGGGGGGCGTTGAACATGGGGATCATTGCTCCAAGAGCCCGCAGCCAGAAATCAGTGTATTCTGCGTATTTTTTGGCGTCTCTCTCGCTGTAACGTGCAATTTCTGCACAGGTCTTTTCTACTGATTTGTGGCCTAAAAAGTATTTGCCATCAGGGTGGGGACAAAAGACAACCGGATCGCACTGGAGGTATTCCAGGCCATACTTGTGCAGTTCCAATTCCTGTTCTACTGGCCCCAAGTGGATAAATTCGTGATCGATGGCGCAAAGATTAAATTTAAAACCAGGCGCTTCTTCGGGTAGCGATTCTTCTGTTGTTGCCGCGCCTCCAGGTACAGAACGCTTTTCCAGTAGTAAAACGCTATAACCAGCTTTAAGCAGATAAGAGGCGCAGACCAGCCCGTTGTGGCCAGCACCTATAATCACGACATCGTATGCTTCCATAAACGGATAATTTTCCAGAATCAGTATCTCTCCCCCGATTGTAAAAAAGTAAACAAGTGTAAAGCCTATATCACGGGGAATACATCGATGGGTGGAGACAACTGGTTTAATACTAAAGTTGCGAATAGGTGCGATTTGACATATTTCACCAGCAGCCATTTATACATATATTGTTAAAGGCTAGGGGGCACGCATATTGTTTGTGTAACGCTAACGGCATCGGGGGGTATATGTAAAATTTTTTAATTATGTTGGCACTAGCACGAAGCAGCAACCATCCGGCAAGGGGGGTTGATTAAGCGATCAAATAAAGGCTAGTAACGCAGCGTACAGTAAAATCAGGCTAAACTGACATTACGCACGCAGAGGGGCTTAAATGTTGAGCGTATTTCACCATGTTCAACTAAATCCCGTCCCCCTGTTGGCAGACACACAAATTGAATTTCATCGAAATTTGACTCGCAGGAGCTAAAGGAATGAGTCCTGTTGTAAAAATTGTTCAACCTTCTGGAATTTTAGACGGCACTAAGGCGGGTCAATTTCGCCAAGAAATTAGCAATTTAGTTGACAATGGTGCCAACATTGTGCTGATTGATTTAAAAGACGTGACTTTTATGGACAGTTCTGGTTTAGGAGCGCTAGTGCTGGCTTTAAAAACTGTCCGCGCTGCTGGTGGAAAGCTTTTTATCTGCTCGATCAACGAGCAAGTAAAAATGTTGTTTGAACTGACCAGCATGGATCGCGTCTTTGAAATCTATGCCAACCGAGATGCATTTAATAATGCAATACTTTCAGCCAACTAATGCGTGTAATAAGCAAAAAAAATGGCCAGCAATTATCAATCAAGGCAAGAGGCAAGATTAAAAAGTTGGCTATTTTATTACTTTAAGGAGAGTGCAGAGAATTGGTCAGCTAAAGTTAATTTCCAATAAAGACAAATCATCATCAAAATAGTCTTTAGGATTTACCGCTTGCACAGAATGCAATATTGTCTCTATATTGCTGCCAGCGGTATTTCTACAACCTGCTAGCAACTCGATAAAGGCATCCAGGCCCCAAATTACATCATCGGGTTGATTAATTTCATAAATGCCATCGCTGAATATGTAGAGAGTGCTAAAGCTATCAACTTGGCACAGTTCATCCCTATATTCAGTATCTGGAAACATCCCAATAGGTAAACCTGGGGTTTTCAGCCGTTTTACTTGAGTGGTTGCTGCTGATTTTCCAGAAATCAAAACTGCCGGGGGGTGGCCACCGCTTGAATAAACCAGGGTACGCTTGACTGGATTATAAACGCCGTACCAAGCTGTGAAATACTTATCATTGCGGTTAGTCATTTGGAATGTTTGATTCAAGCCTTTGAGGACATCGCTGGGTTGATAGTAATCAATTTTGCCCAGCGCTTTACTCTTAAGCAAATTCATTACAGAAATAGAGGGTAACGCTGCCCGCAAACCATGTCCGGCTACATCCAGCAGATATATAGCTAAATGATCTCGATCTAGCCAGTAGTAGTCAAAGCCATCGCCCCCTAGTTGTCGGGAGGGTATAAACCGCGAGTCGATTGTTACAGGAGGCTCTGTCATTGGCGGTGGGAGGATAGAACAAACATAATCAGCTGCCTCGGCTAATTCTGCTTCCAAAAGTTGTTTTTGGATTTGCAAGTCACGACCCAGTTGATGCAAGCGCATCCCCGCCCGCACTTTTGCCTTCAATTCAGACATCTCGATGGGCTTGCACAAGAAATCATCTGCACCCGCATCCAACCCCTTAATCCGATCCTCAATCGATCCCAGCGAGGTCAGCAAAACAAAAAAAGTGGTGGAAAGTTCTGGAGTATCCTTAACATTGCGACACACTTCCAGCCCGTTCATGCGGGGCATGATCCAATCGCAAATTACCATTGCCGGACGTAACTGTTTTGCCTGTGTCAAGCCCATTTCACCATCGCTGGCGACTGTCACTTCATAGCCTGCGTTATGAAGTGTTCTTTTCAGCAACATCTGAATGGCAGGATCATCGTCAATAATTAAAATTTGAAGCATGGAAGAAAAAGACTACTACTAGCTAAAGATTAGAGGACAATATAACAAGACACTGATGACACCCTGGACGCGGTTGATTATAGTCTAATCAGAAATTAGCACGAGCCACTTGCTGTGTTAGTCAATGCTATAGCAACCGTTACTTTCGGCTACACTTAAGGTCTGAGATAGCATCGGTGCAAGTTGCTGAAATGGTTGAGTGTCGTTGATTGAAAAGGCTGCGAACAGTTGAAACCACTTAAAAAAACTTTTTTGCAATTTCCGTCTGACCTCCACAAGTTAGACGATGTTCTATCGTGGTTTGAAGAGCTAAATCACCCATCTATTCCCCTAAAAGTTTGGTTACAGTGCCAATTAGCCTTGGCTGAGGGTTTTACTAACGCTGTTCGCCACGCACACAAGGGTCTGGCTTCGGACGTTTTGATTGGTATTGAAGTCACTCTGTTCCCAGAATGCTTGGAAATACGGATTTGGGATTCTGGGCCACCATTTGATTTAGAAGGGCGGATTAAAATTTTGTGCGAAACTCCAGATGAGACGGCAGGAAGCGGGCGCGGTATAGCCATATTGCACAAAATTGCAGATCAGCTGAGTTATACCCGTACTAATGACCAGCGTAACTGCCTGTTGATTGTGAAACATTATTGAGAAGCCAGCTAAATCTTGGCGAAGGTGGGTGGCGGCTATGATAACACGCGATCGCGCTTGCTGGTGGTTGGCGCGATCGCCTACTACTATCAAATCCCTAACTGTTAAACAGCCCTAAGCCACGACTCCAAAAGCAGGCTAGTACTATTACTCAATAGATAGCAAATATAAGTTAAGGAATCTTGAATCAATTGATGAAAGTTTCCAATGGCGCGATCGCAGCCATATAGCAGAATTCGCAACCAGTCACACTGTACGATCAACCTATTGATGCTTGCCCGACGCAGGGGCAGTTATTTTTCAAGAGGTATCTGACATTATGACCGTTGTTACTCAAAAACCTGCTTTTTGCGAAGGTATTCAGTATTTTGGCGAAGCGCTACCTGGTTTCGAGACTTATGGAAAATCGTCGGTAATTGAAGATGGAAAAACAGCGATCGCAGATCCCTCAGATCCTGCGGCTGTCTTTCAGACCTTGCTAGCTGCTGACGCATTGCGCTATCTAACCCTACAAGTCACAGGCAGTAAAGCTTCCGGGCACCCTGGTGGATTTGCCAGCCAAGCTGAAGCTTACGCTTCTTTAGTAATGCTGGGTTACAAAAATATCCTTACAGAAGTCGGACATCACGCCCCAGGCTTTTATAGCGCCATGTTCCTCGATCGTTCTTTGGAGGACATGGGGATAAATACAGTCCAACAGTTGCGCGATCGCTTCCGGGAAAAGCACGGACTCTTAGGACACCTTTCCGGCTACATCCCCGGCATTCTAGCCCCCGCTGGCCCCTTGGGACAAGGCCAACACTTCGCAATGGCTGCTGCTTTACTCCACCGCGACAAACTCTTCCCCTTCACCCTCGGCGACGGTGGTATGGGCGAACCTTATCCGATGAGCAGTATGGCACACTTCCATACCGCTTATCCCAGCGTGACGAACTTCTTACCCATCCTGGTGTGGAACGGCTACAGCCAGGAACACCACAGCATGGTGTCTACCAAGACCAATCAAGAAATGATTAGTTATTGGCGTGGTAATGGCTTTGAAGAAGTTATTTTAGTCGATGCCAAGGAATTCGACGATAAAAATCAGCCTGGGGATTATGTAGATAGCACTGCTTTTTCGATGGAAAAGCGGATGGAGTTTACTAAAGCTATTTTAGTTGCTGTTGATAAAGCGGCTAAATCTGCATTAGGCGGCAAACTTACCGTCTTTATTATCAAACAGTTGAAAGGTGCTGGCGTACACGCACGCGGGGCAAAATCTCACAACCTTTATCCTAAAGACACCCTCGATAGCCAGCATATTATCGATGCTTTAAAAGCGCGTGCATTGTCGCTTGAAGCGTGGCAGTTGGTGAGGGCAAATTGCGAACGCGCTGGTGGTGGACCTGCGGCTAAGACAGTTGTGACAGAATTTGAATTACCCTTGCCAGACTTAGGCAAATTGCCTTTAGAAGAGTTTTCTGTTGGCGGAGAGGCAAAAGTTTCAACTACAGCAATGGGGCGTTTAGTTGGAAAAGTGGGAGAGAGCGATCGCGCTTTCATTGTAACCAACGCTGACGGCAACGAAGCATCGGGAATTGCCAACATTAACCAAGCGCTTAAGATCATCCACCCCACCACAGATGATCTTTACAACCAAGCACCAAACGGGCAAGTTTACGAACCCCTAAGCGAAGATGCTTGTGCAGGTTTAGCAGTTGGTTTATCTCTAATGGGTGCGCGTACCCTGTGGTGTTCCTACGAATCTTTTGCGATTAATGGCTTACCAATTTGGCAGACAGTAACGCAAGCGATGGCAGAATTACGCCGTCCTACTCCCTCAACTGTAACTTTATTCACTGCGGGTGCATTAGAGCAAGGTCGCAACGGATGGACGCACCAACGTCCGGAAATTGAAGCTTATTTCGCAGCCATGATGCGGAATGGTAACGTATTCCCATTATTCCCACCCGATGCTAACAGTATCCAAGTTTGTTATGACTGGGCACTGACTACAAAGAATAAGGGAATTGTGATTACTTCCAGTAAATCTCCGTTGCCAATTCGCACAACTTTTGAACAAAGTCGTCAAGGGTTAGAAGACGGTGCAGTAGTGTTGCATGAAATTCCTGGTGACAAGATGGTTGTGTTTGCCGTTATTGGCGACATGACGCTACTACCAGTTTTTGAAGCAGCAACCTACCTGGAAACTGAGCAAATTGGCGTGAGAATAGTCTCTGTTGTTAATCCTCGGCGTTTGTATCGTGCAAATGATGTTGCTTGGGATACTTGTTCCTACTCAGACGGCGGCTTTTTGGATGATGCTAAGTTTGCCGAATTGTTTGGTGGCGATGCGTTAATTGGCGTTACTGGCGGCGCTAGCGGGATGCTAGAACCAATCATGCTGCGGAGTAACGTCAAGCGCGATACTTTCGCGTGGAAGCGCGGTGAAACGACTGCTAGTGCTGGCGAGTTGATGGCGTTTAATGGTTTGACTGCTGAGGCGTTAACTAAACGCGCTCAGGATTTGCTGCATTAAACTGGATGTAATGTGATATCCCTGCCTGGGTTTTCCTGGGTGGGGTTGCAAATAATTACAGAAATCTACAGCTATGCGCCCTGATTTACAGGGATTGGAAATTACTAGGGGAGAAGTAAAACACCTGACTGGTTTAGATGAAACAAAAGATTTATAACGTCTCCTAAGTAAATTTGAATTATTATCTAGTATTTTTAGGGTTGCCGTATTAGGAGCGCTATCTTCTTCATCTATATTAATAATCGTACTAGGTTTAATATCATTAATTATACCCCTAGACTCAAACCTAATTAGCCCGATTAGTTGGATAGTGTTGTTAATTCCTGAAACGCTATTAATTCTAAGGTATGTTATCGAAGGAATAAAGTGTAAATATCTGCGTAATCTTTTAAAAGAAGTTATTGAATACAAGGAAATTGTAAAATTGATAAACCTAAATGATAATTTAATTTATTTTGGTCATGAGATAGAAGCTGTAAATAATAGAAATAAAATAGTTAAAAAACTTATACTTACAAGAGAGGACTTGGTAAAAGCTTTGAAGACTGAAAGGATTCTTAGAGAAAATAAGCGATTGCTCTCTAGGAATCCCGATTTAATTGTAAATAATTGGGTAACTTTGACAGCCCTCAAAGTCAGCGAAGAGGCTAGCGAAAAGGCAAGAGTACTTAATGAAACTGTACAGATTGCAGTAGACGTACAAGAGGAAATGAGAAAATTGCAAAATGGGCGTAAAAGTTGTTGTACAAATTGCTCAACACCAGCCATATTTTAAAATCAAGGAAAAGCGCGATCGCTTATTTCTTTAGGCACAATAGAAGTAGTGGCAAGAAAAGGCGCGATCGCTATTTGGCCATAAATCTCAGCAAGACCTTAGTCAGTCTCTATAATTACGGGAAACAAACATTTAGAAGCGATCGCACACCTTCAAACTAGAGAAATTAGCAGCGATCGCACTTTTCGAGGAAACGCAGGCAACAAGAAATGAGAAAATAGTGCGATCGGCGTTCAAGGGAAAGATGACCACCAAACCCAAAATCATTGTCCTCGATGACGATCCCACCGGATCGCAAACAGTCCACAGTTGCTTACTCTTGACACGCTGGGATGTTGACACCCTGCGGCTGGGTTTAGCGGACGAATCGCCGATTTTCTTTGTGCTAACAAATACAAGGTCGTTAACTCCAGAACAAGCTACCGCCGTTACTAGAGAAGTTTGTCATAACTTGAAAGAAGCGATCGCTTCTTCAAGCGTCCGCGATTTCCTCGTCGTTAGCCGTTCTGACTCTACCCTACGCGGACATTATCCAGTCGAAACCGATGTCATTGCTGAAGAAATCGGCCCCTTCGATGCCCATTTCCTAGTTCCAGCCTTCTTCGAGGGCGGACGCATCACCCGCGATAGCATCCACTACCTAATTATCGACGGGGTTCCTACACCAGTACACGAAACTGAATTTGCCCGCGATTCCGTCTTTGGCTACCACTACAGCTACTTACCTAAGTATGTAGAAGAAAAAACCAAAGGTCGCATCAGCGCTGAACAAGTAGAAAGATTTTTACTAGCAGATATTCGCGCTGGTAGTTTAGAACGACTCATGCATCTGGAAAACAACCAATGCGGCGTCGTTGATGGAGAAACGCAAGCCGATCTTAACCATTTTGCCGCCGATATCCTCCAAGCAGCAGCTAACGGCAAACGCTTTCTTTTCCGCAGCGCTGCTAGTATCTTAACTGCCTTAGCTGGTTTACCACCCCAACCAGTCGCCGCCGAAGATATGGCGCAATACGTGCGCGGGGGGAAACCAGGCGCGGTAATTGTTGGTTCTCACGTCAAGAAGACAACCCAGCAGTTAGAAAGTTTATTAAAAGAACCTGGTACAGTTGGCATTGAAATTGAAGTGGCAAGGTTACGCGATCATGCCAGCCAGCGCGACGCACTGCTAAAGCAAATTCTTGAAAGCGTTAATACTGCCCACAAAGACGGTAAAACACCAGTTGTCTATACCAGTCGCCACGAACTTGCTTTTGATGATGTGCAAACACGCTTGGAGTTTGGCATAGCCGTTTCAGCCTTGTTGATGGATGTCGTGCGCGGTTTACCAGCAGATATCGGGTTTCTTATCAGCAAGGGAGGAATTACCTCTAATGATGTGTTGAGTACGGGTTTAGCTTTGACATCAGCAAGCCTGCTGGGTCAAATTCTAGCTGGTTGTTCGATGGTGCGTACTTCAGAGGATCATCCCCAGTTCCCTAACTTGCCCGTTGTGCTATTTCCCGGAAATGTGGGTGACGCTAATGCTTTGGCAACCGTTTACCGTCGGCTAACTGTAAAGTAAGCCCCCAGCCTACAACTTTGAGTTACAATGTCGCAACGCCATCTAATATAAATTGTTAGTCGGTTTGCCTTGGCTCGACCCCGTTACATAATGACTTCTGATTCTGCCGTTCCGTTACCTGTGTCAACAGACGCCCCTGCACCCGCCCAGCCAGAGGTGAGCGTTAACCTGCAAATACGCTTGAAAATTGATGATGGGCGGCTGCTGTTAATTGTGCCAACAGAAGCGGAAACTCCAGCGAAGAGTAGCTGGAATGACTTTATAGAACAACTAAAACATCGCCTTAGTGCAGGCGATCGCTTTTGGCAACCGGGAACAGATGTACATCTCCACGCCTTCGACCGATTGTTAGATGGGCGACAATTACAAGCGATCGCCAATACCTTGGGCGAAAACCATCTACAACTCAAACTTGTCTGCACCAGCCGTCGTCAAACTGCTGTTGTAGCCGCAGGCGCTGGCTACTCGGTCGAACAAGTTCCCCCTTTTTCTTCTCTTAATAAAAACCCCGACCAATCATCTCAACGGCTAGCAGACACCCTGTATCTCCAAACCACCATCCGATCGGGCGTGGAAATTCGTCACCCCGGTACGGTAGTTATTTTGGGAGAAGTGAACCCAGGCGGCATAGTAGTGGCAGCAGGCGATATTTTAGTCTGGGGTCGTCTGCGTGGGTTTGCTCATGCAGGTGCATTCGGCAATGCAGAGTGTCTAATTATGGCGCTACAAATGGAACCGACGCAGCTAAGGATTGCCGATTATGTAGCTAGGTCACCAGAAACGCCACCCGCTGAGTTTTACCCAGAAGTGGCCTATGTAACGCCAGAAGGAATTCGCATTGCCCTTGCTGCTGATTTTGCCAAGAACAATTCTTTATTGGTAGGGTTAGCAAACTCAGTGAGTTAAAAGTTTTAACTGCTGAGTTATGTTTCAATATTCCGCAAGGCATGGATCTGAGTCAAAAAAAGCCGGTAGAAACAGTTATTAGTGCTAATTAGGGGAGTCGATAAACTCGACTCAATAATCAAACCAGGGCAAACATCAGAATGCAATAAAAGCATACTCAAAACCACAATTCAAAACTCAAAACCTGAAGCCAAGAACTTTCTAATATGAGTCGCATTATCGTCATCACCTCCGGCAAAGGAGGGGTGGGCAAAACCACCACTACTGCTAATTTGGGCATGGCGCTTGCTCGTTCCGGGCGAAGCGTTGCTCTAGTGGATGCAGATTTTGGCCTAAGAAATTTAGATCTGCTGCTGGGGTTGGAAAATCGGATTGTCTACACCGCTGTTGAAGTTCTTGCGGGTGAGTGTCGGTTAGAACAGGCTTTGGTGAAGGATAAACGTTTGCAGGGATTGGTACTTTTACCAGCAGCCCAAACCCGTACCAAAGATGCCGTTAGCCCAGAGCAGATGAAGCAGCTGATCGACGAATTAGCTAGTATGTACGAGTATATTCTGGTAGATAGTCCAGCCGGAATTGAGATGGGCTTCAAAAACGCGATCGTTGCTGCCCAAGAAGCCCTAATTGTCACAACGCCAGAAATTGCTGCGGTGCGGGATGCGGATAGAGTCATTGGCTTACTGGAAGCACAAAATATCAAACGCATTAACTTAATTGTCAACCGCCTCAGACCAGCAATGGTGCAAGCCAATGACATGATGTCTGTACAAGATGTTCAGGACATTCTGGCTATTCCTCTAATTGGTGTTGTCCCTGATGACGAAAGGGTTATTGTTTCTACTAACCGAGGCGAACCCTTAGTATTGGCTGATAATCTCTCCCTGCCTGGAATGGCTTTTTACAACATTGCTAGACGCCTGCAAGGGGAGAAAGTCGATTTTATCGATCTGGATGGTGGTAACGAAAACTTCTTCTCGCGCATCCGCAAAATGTTGTGGTCTAAGATTATGTAATCTTAACCAGCCCTCTGTAGCGACTTATGATTAGCGAACTTCTAGAACGACTTTTTCCTCGCACCAGTGCTGACAGCAGCCGCCTGGAAGTAAAGCGACGGCTGCAACTGGTGATCGCCCACGATCGCGCTGACCTAAATCCCAAGATGCTGGAGGCGATGCGACAAGAAATCCTCGAAGTAGTCTCTCGCTACGTGGAACTCGATGCAGAGGGGTTGGAGTTTACCATAGAAAACAACCAGCGGGCTACAGCAGTTATTGCTAACTTACCAATACGACGGATTAAGGTTGAGTCTGAGTCGTAACTAGCTCTTGGGTAAGCCCCTCTGGTTTAATTTAACCGAATTTTATCGCGCCTGGTGCTGGGATAAGTAGATACAGCGCGATCGCTTTTATTTAAAAACTAATAAAGTAGCCGACGATGATGCCAACCAATAGCCCTCTTGGTTGGTAGTATCGCTTCATACCATTACAAGCTAAGAATATTATTCTTTAGGCATACAAGCTTTAAAAAATTTATGTAAAAATACTTATATAAATAGACAGAGATTTTACTCTGACGCAAAATATTTTAGTAGCGACGTACACATTAAGTTTGGGTTCGCTATCTTGCTGCTGCCTAGTAGCTTGTAAGGGGTGCAGGCTATGAAATTTTAGGTGCAAACATTCAGATTGTAACAGCTGCAAATTACATGAGAACCTTCCTTGGGAAAAATTTAGCAAGCAGTTTAATTACAGCAACAGCGATCGCCTTGGGAATAACTGCTGCACCCGCACGATCAACAACACTCACCGGATTTGAAACTTACGGTGATTGGATGACTGGTATGCAGGTTAAGGTTGATTTCTTCGATGGAAACTCAGAAACTGTAACTTGGATAACCAACAATGATTTAGCAAGAGATTTTGGTGGTGGAGCCTTCGGTAATGGCTGGTCTTTAGTCCAATTTGGAGATACTTACGACTATAACCCCAGATATGGAAACCGAGGCTGGACATTTAACAACTCCGGTGGAAGAGGCATTAGAAATCTGGAAATAAATGCAATTCCAGGTAACGCAGTTTTTGACATTAAACGAGGCAATGAGTATACCCCCGGTTCTGCTGGAGGTTGGGGATTCGATGTCCAAAATGGAAAAGGGCCAGATTGGTTCGGGTACTCAGTACCAATTGACATTTCTTTGGGAGATTTATTTGGCACTCTCTCCATGTCTTGGAACAACGGATTTGCGGGCCAAATGGTATTCAGAGCAGATACTGATAGCGGTACAACTAGCGATCCTGTAAAGCCAAAAGATCCACCACCGCCACCGCCACCACCACCACCACCGCCACCACCACCACCACCGCCACCACCGCCACCACCACCACCGCCACCGCCACCGCCACCGCCACCGCCACCACCACCACCACCGCCGCCACCCAATACCCCACCATATTTAGAATTTTTCGACAACACAATTTATGAGGGTCAATCCACAGCCGTGACGCTGTACGCCAACGACCCCAATCCCGACTCGATCAACTTCTGGCTTAATGGCAATTTAGTTGGCACTGATGGGCGTACTTCAGGAACTCGTTCGGTGAGCGTCAACCTCGGCACTTATGCCAATAATGGCATCTTCTACTTGACAGGTTTAGCTAGGGACAGTGTAGGCGACGCAAGTAACGTCGTGAATCGCACGTTAACTGTTTTGAATGTTGCTCCCACCCTCACTGGTTTCGCACTTAACGGTAGCGAATCAGATATAGCAATTGATGAAGGTCAATCAGTATCCGGATCGCTCTTAGCTACAGATCCAGGCCTGTATGATGACATCACTTTCTTTGTGAATGGCACCAGCCAAGGTATAGATACAACTGACACGATAGGCACAAGGGGGCTTAATACTAACGTTGTTAATTTTAACGACGACGCTATTGTCACTTATACAGCAGTTGCCCGTGACACTGACTATGCTTTGAGCAACCCTATCTCCAGAACAGTTACAGTCAGAAACGTCGCTCCTACACTTACCAATTTCGATCTGTATAGCGACACAATTGATGAAGGGCAGTCAATATATGCTGATTTATGGGCAACCGATCCAGGGGCAGATGCTATTAACTTTTTCATTAATGGCAAGAGTATTGGCATAAATCCCAACTTATCAGGCGGAAGATACATGGGAACCAACCTCGGCCTGTTTGGCAATCAAGGTACTTTTACCTTTTTGGCACAAAGTGTGGACGACGACTATGCTATTAGTAATAGCATAGAAAAAATACTGACTGTTAGAAACGTTGCCCCAACTATTACTAGCCTAATTACACCTACAAGTGTCTCAAAAGGCTCTTTCTTTGATTTTGCCGCAGCTGCTATCGACCCAGGAATAAACGATATTCTCGCCTATGATTGGGATTTCGATAATGACGGTGATTTTGATGACTTTACTGGCATTAGCGGGCAAAAGCTATTTGACACAAGCGGTTTATTTAAAGTCGCGCTGAGAGTCGCTGATGGCGATGGTGGCTTTGATTACCGTTATTTCGAGATTGAAAGCGTACCCGAACCTTCTTCTGGTGCTGGTGTAATGGCTTTGGGTGTTTTGGGTATCAGTACTCTATTGTTACGCAAAAAGCGCTAGAAAGCTGCGTTAATAGCTTAACTGAGGTTCAAAAATTAAATTTTTAGCAGCTGTGTTTTTCGGAAGAAAGCACAGCTTTTTTTATAATTTACTTCCGCAGATTCACAAGTATTATCAGTAAAAATCTGCCCCATCACCCTAAAATCACCCAGGTGATTAACCCGATTGGGTGAAGAGCGATCGCTATTTTCAACACTATCTTGAGAGTAAGGAGCGAGCTAAACTAGCGCAACGCTTTAGCGGCGAAGCACTTTCAGCAATTTTTAGTACTCCTACTTTAGTTTACATAAACTTCATAAAATTACGATGAATTTGGGCCATTTATTTACGAAAAATTTGCAAAGAGGGCGATAAAAGCGCTCGTATTGCCACGAGTCCACGCACAAGTATTTCAACCTACACTCACTTAAGGGGAGCAATTACCAATTATGCGTGTTTCAAATTTACTCAAAAAATTAATTCCTAATTCGGCGCTAGTTGTTCTTTCGTTATCCCTAATAACTACAGCATCTCCAGCACAAGCAAGTACGTTCACTAGAAATTCCCCTACTTCTGCTGGCTTATTACCTACTGGTGTCAGTGAAGTGGGCGGAATTGTACTAGATTTAATTGGTGCTAATGGTACGCGGGTTGTTAGCCAATTATCAGCAAATAGTTTGTTTCATGGTGTGACTGAAGTGGACGCGCCAAACATAACAATTGGAGTACAAAGCGGATTTAATACATCAATTATCAGCGCGTTAGGAGGTGGGCTAAAACAGGCGGCTATCAGGTTTACCCTGTACGATGGCGACACATCAAGCTCGGGCCTTGAATGGAATTATGCAAAACAGCAGTATGAATATATCCAGTTTGACAATTTTGATTTGAATGACAATAGCCTGTTAGTCAATGGCTTAAACTTTGGCAATTGGAGCGCTGTTAATGCCCAAAATACCGACTACCAAGGAAATGCTGGCGATTACGGGTTCAGTGGCGGAGGTTTCCGCGCTAAGTTATTGGATACCGCATGGGTTTCTACCAATGACGCTGGGTTACTTTCGGATTTTTATAACTCGTTAGTTTCTTCAGGACAGGTGACATACGAATTGCATGATGCAGATCCAGGCGACCAGTACCTAGATTTTAAACGGGGAATTGCTGGCGATTTGATTGATGTTGGCCAGGACCCAACCATAGAAGATCCAAAATCTGTGCCCGAACCTTCGTTTGGGTTAGGTCTATTAGGATTTGGGGTTTTAGGCGTTAGTTCCCTACTTCAGCGCAAAAAATCCACCAACCTTGCCCCGAATAACCCTTAATCGCTAATAACCACCGCTGACTTTAAAAGAGCTGTGTCTTCTGTTCAAAGACACAGCTCTTTTAATGGATCTGGTTAATTAAAAGGATGGCGGAGTAAATTAACCGGACGATTCACCAATCAGCGTTTTAAGTAGATGAGAGCGCGATCGCTTCCCATCCATCAATGCCTTAGCAGTACTAACAGCCTTAGCTCATAAATTTTGTCTAATCTAACACGCTCCCATACCAGCGGCTAAAGCTCTGTGTGTTTTCCGCAAAATTCCGTTTTAAGCCAAAGTTATTAAGCATAGGCACGGATAAAAAGTACTCTCAGTAATATTGCATATCTACAGAGTGAAACTTCACCAATAAGCTAGGTGTAATTTCTGTTGTTTGTCCTTAAGAAAAAATGATATTAATGAATAGCTAGGGATAAACGTGATAAACCAAACAGGGGTTAGTAAAACATATAGACAAAAATATGTCATTAGCAAATGCCTGGTTGTCTTATAGCTGTAAAGGTGTATAGCTAGGCCAGCCTGAGAATTTCCCAGCAATCTACTCCAACATTAAAAAATTTGGGTCGTCAGTTTTATGTGCATCTCTTACTTGAAAAAAATTTCAGTTGGTATAGTTGGGGCAACTGCGATCGCCGTTGGGACAGCCGCAGCACCATCGCAAGCAACAACCCTCACAGGTTTTGCAACTTACGGGGATATGATGGCTGGAATGAACGTTACAGCCAACTTCCTTGGTGGAGGCTCTGAAAGCGTAACTTGGTCTGCAACTTCAGATCCTACAAATGTCTACGACGCCAATTCGGGAGGAGCATTCGGGACTAACTGGTCTCTCACCCAAGCAGGCAATACCTTTGGTTCCCCTTGGAAATTGAGTAACGTGGGAAGAAGCATTGCCTCTCTAGCAATCAATGCTATTCCTGGGAATACAGTTTTTAACACCGATCTAGGTTATGATGACAACGGCAATTTGATTTTTACACCTGGATCGGGTGGCGGTTGGACTTTTCAGCCTTTATCAGGTGTAAATGCTCCTAGTTCCTTCACTTACTCGGTTCCCATTGACATATCGATAGGGGATCTTTTTGGCAGCCTCTCCCTTAAATGGAACAGCGGATTTACCGGACAAATGCAATTCATTGCTGATACAGATAGCGGTAGTGCCATCGATCCAGTTGCGCCCCAGTCAGTCCCGGAACCGAATTACACACTAAGTTTGCTGAGTCTAAGTGTTTTGGGTGTCATTTCAAGACGGCAACGCAAACCCCAACATAAAGCTTAAGGTAGCGACCTACAGACTCATTGCAACAAGCAGCATAAAAAAAGCTCCCTCAAATCATTAAGGGGGCTTTTTTTATGCTGCTGAAGTTCGATTCTGCCAAGCTAGTTGGGGATCGACCTGAATCCCTTGCGAGTCCTTTCAGTGGTACTCTGGAGAATGGCAATTATAACTGTCAAACAGTTCGACGGCCGCATCTGAAAGCATAGCTTCACAACATAGGCGCAGCATGGTAGCCACAACAGACAAGACAAATACTGGTCGCATTACCAAAATCATCGGCCCCGTTATCGACGCTGAGTTTCCCAGCGGCCAGATGCCGAAAATCTATAATGCTCTCAAAATCGAAGGTAAGAACGAAGCCGGACAGGATGTTTCCGTAACCTGCGAAGTGCAGCAGCTGCTTGGCGACAACCAGGTACGAGCTGTTGCCATGAGTTCCACCGATGGCCTAGTGCGCGGCATGGAAGTGGTAGACACGGGTGACGCTATTAGAGTGCCTGTTGGTCCTGCCACTCTGGGTCGGATTTTTAACGTTCTTGGCGAACCCGTAGATAATATGGGGCCTGTGAATAATGAGGATACTTTCCCCATCCACCGCCCCGCTCCCAAGTTTACTAGCTTAGAAACCAAACCCTCGGTTTTTGAAACTGGCATCAAGGTGTTAGATCTACTGGCTCCTTATCGCCGCGGGGGCAAAATTGGTCTGTTCGGCGGTGCTGGTGTTGGTAAGACCGTCATTATGATGGAGCTGATCAACAACATCGCTATCAATCACGGTGGTGTATCCGTGTTTGGTGGAGTGGGCGAGCGTACTCGCGAGGGCAATGACCTATACAACGAAATGAAAGAGTCAGGGGTCATTAAAGAAGACAATATCGGTGAGTCAAAAATTGCCCTCGTCTACGGTCAGATGAATGAACCACCTGGAGCAAGGATGCGGGTGGGATTGTCTGCTCTGACAATGGCTGAATATTTCCGTGATGTCAGCAAGCAAGACGTGCTGCTATTTATCGACAACATCTTCCGGTTTGTGCAAGCGGGTTCTGAAGTATCGGCGCTTTTGGGTCGTATGCCTTCTGCGGTGGGATATCAGCCGACTCTGGCAACCGACATGGGAGATTTGCAAGAGCGGATTACCTCGACAACTGAAGGCTCGATTACTTCGATTCAAGCAGTATACGTGCCAGCAGATGACTTAACTGACCCAGCACCAGCAACAACGTTTGCTCACTTGGATGGAACAACGGTGCTATCTCGCGGGTTGGCATCTAAGGGTATTTATCCAGCCGTAGATCCACTGGGTTCGACTTCCACCATGCTGCAACCAGCAGTTGTAGGTGACGATCACTACGGCGTTGCTCGTCAAGTGCAGGCCATCCTCCAGCGCTATAAAGAACTCCAGGATATTATCGCTATTTTGGGTCTGGATGAGTTGTCTGAAGATGACCGTCTCGCAGTAGCGCGTGCCCGGAAGATTGAGCGTTTCTTGTCGCAGCCGTTCTTTGTGGCGCAAGTGTTTACAGGTTCTCCTGGTAAGTACGTGAAGCTGGAAGACACAATCAAGGGCTTCAAGATGATTTTGTCTGGTCAGTTGGATGCTCTGCCAGAACAAGCCTTCTACATGGTAGGCGGTATTGACGAAGCGATCGCTAAAGGCGAAAAGCTCAAAGGCTAATCCTGTTGTTCATCATTTAGCGTTCATGGTTTATTTCAATGAACCATGAACGCTAAACAATCAACGTTGAACAAGTAACAATTAACAACTTTTATGGCTTTAACTGTTCGCGTAATAGCTCCCGACAAAACTGTATGGGATTCGAGTGCTGAGGAAGTAATTCTACCCAGCACAACTGGTCAACTTGGTATCCTTGGAGGTCACGCTCCTATGCTGACAGCTCTGGATATCGGTGTTATGCGCGTTCGTCCAGGTAGAGAGTGGGTGCCCATTGCCCTAATGGGCGGGTTTGCTGAAGTCGAAAACGATGAAGTGACGATTCTTGTTAATGGTGCGGAACGCGGCGACAAGATTGACAAGGAACAAGCTAGGGCTAAATATAGCGAAGCTGAGACTCGTCTCAATCAAGTTCAAAGCAATGGCAACCGTCAGGAGCAAATTCAAGCAACTCAAGCTCTAAAACGTGCCCGTGCCCGGTTTCAAGCCGCTGGCGGTATGGTTTAAGTCTAAGACGACTAAGCCAAGCCTAATAAAAACTCCTCCTAAGAACTCTAGGAGGAGTTTTTTATTTAAATTACGCTCTCTAAACGATGAATAAGTAAGGAAAATCCCATTAATTACGCTGAATTTAAGGAAACAGGATATACCTTTTTGTAGATGCTAGGGTGAACGAA
This sequence comes from Microcoleus sp. FACHB-831, assembly GCF_014695585.1. Taxonomy (NCBI): domain Bacteria; kingdom Bacillati; phylum Cyanobacteriota; class Cyanophyceae; order Oscillatoriales; family Microcoleaceae; genus Microcoleus; species Microcoleus sp. FACHB-831. The sequence continues at coordinate 92,583 of NZ_JACJON010000029.1, forward strand.
AGTGTTCCCTAGCATCTAATTATGAAAAATCCTAGAAAGCCGCGCCAAGGGCGCCAAAGCTTGAATTTAGTGAGGTTAACAGCATCTTTAGTAACTGGTTTAGCTCTTGCTGGTAGCATTCATTCTGCAAGTGCTGGTGTAAAAAAATCTACTCCTGCGATCGCCAACACTACTGCTCTTAGTCTGCCCGCTGCATCTCAAGAGAAAACAACCCTAGAAGTGCCACAACCCCAAGAGGCACAAACCATTGCTCAGTTGCAAATATCAAAGACTCAATACCTTCAGGGGGTGACAACGAGGCTAAAGCGCTTGTTGGATAAGGGTTATAGCTCTCATGCCCCTTTGATAAAAAGGCTTTTTATTGCCAATGGAAGTGAGCATTGCCTCGACCCA
>NZ_JACJON010000030.1 GCF_014695585.1 Microcoleus sp. FACHB-831
TAAAAGTTAACAGGTTTTCCTGATACAGAGTTTTCAAAAATTGGTTTACAAAAAAGGGGTTTCCCTGGGTTTTACGCACTACCAGTTCTGCCAATGGTTTTACTGTGCTACTGTCGCTATGTAATGTCTCGGCAATTAGGTGGGTAATATGCTTAAGTTCCAACGGGACTAAGGTGATATCGTTGATAATGGCTCCTTGATTGCGGAGCGCGTTAAAGGTCATTACCAGTGGATGTGTGGGGTCAACTTCGTTATCTCGATACGCCCCAATCATAAATAAATAGCGCATATCCTCATCCGTCATCATTACCTCTATCAACTTGAGGGTGGCAGAGTCAGCCCATTGCAAATCATCCAGGAAGATTACTAACGGATGCTCTGCTTGACAAAACACTCGGATGAAGTTTTGAAATACTAAATTAAAGCGGTTTTGAGACTCGGCTGGCCCTAGCTCTTGAACGGCAGGCTGAGACCCAATAATCAGTTCTACTTCGGGGACTACATCAATAATTATTTGCCCATTAAAGCCTAAAGCGCGTCGGAGTTTTTCTTTCCAGCTGTTGAGTTGAGCCTCACTTTCGGTTAAGAGCTGCCGGACTAATGATTGGAAGGTGCTAACTATAGCTGAGTAAGGAATATTTCGCTGAAATTGGTCAAATTTACCTGCTATAAAATAGCCCCTCTTCCAGGTAATTGGTTTATAAATTTCCTGTACTAGGGCTGATTTACCAATCCCGGAATAACCCGATACTAACATCATCTCTGTTGTGCCTTGGCTGATTCGCTCAAAGGCTGTTAGCAAAGTTTCAACTTCTAGAGATCTGCCATATAATTTTTGCGGAATCTGAAATTTATCGGAAATATCTTGATGGCCAATAGAGAAGGATGAAATTTGACCATTCGTCTGTAATTGGGTCAAGCATGCTTCTAAATCTGCTTTAATTCCCCATGCGCTTTGATATCTCTCTTCAGCTGTTTTTGCTAACAACTTCATAACAATTGCTGAAATAGGGTTGGGAATTTCACTATTAATAGCATGGGGTGAAGCTGGCTGTTTAGCGATATGGCAATGCACCAACTCCATTGCATCTGTGGTATCAAATGGCAATTGGTGAGTGAGCAGTTCATAAAGGGTGGCACCAAGCGAGTAAAAATCAGTGCGGTAATCCATCGCGCGGTTCATTCTACCTGTCTGTTCGGGAGACATATAGGCCAGTGTGCCTTCTAAGACGTTCGGATTTTTAATGGTAGGATTTTCACGGGATAAGACTGTGGAAATCCCAAAGTCTATGATTTTTATCTGGGCAGTTTTTGGGTTAAGAACAATATTTGAGGGGTTAATATCCTTGTGGATGATATTTCGACGGTGAATTTCACCCAAACTTTTAGTAAGCGAAATTGCAATGTTTAAAACTTCTTCTAAAATAAAATTTTTATTGTTTTTTAATATACTTAAAGATTCTCCGCCAAAATCCTCCAAAATCATTACTAGACTGGTATGGTATTTTTCCAAAGTGTATATTTTAACAACGCCATCCAAATTTAGATTGTGGGTAATTTCATATTCCTGCTTATATCTAATGAGGGATGCTGCGGTGGGATAGTCTTGCTTTAGCATTTTGAGAATAACGGGTTGGTTATTCGCTTCTCGAACCCCGCGATAGACTAACGAATTGGCGCTTTCATAGATTTGGGTGAAAATTTTGTAGCCAGTCAAAGTAATCATTGTTAGAGCCTTTAAGAGTACGTGTATGTAGGATTTTGGCAAGAGAAATTAGGTTGTGAGTACAACCCTACCCTCGCTTTTTAAGGATGGAGCGATCGCGCAACCTATGCGGCAGCTCATTTGCTCCTTACACGGAAGTATTGAAATTGCCCCTTGCTAGGCTATTAATTATGCAGGCTGAAGAAGAGAAGTCGCTAGAACTGATTAGCTTCTATATTGAGAATGCCCACAATATCAAAAAAATCTTTAATGTTATATAAATCTCAATAATAAGCTACACAAATCTTTATTATTGGAGGTTGCTTGCTCTAGCTAGCACAGCACCGTCAATTCAGTGCTTGGATTGTGGTTTTAGTTTGGGTTTATTGCAAAAAACGCGATCGCCCAACTAGAAGCGCTGTAGTTCTGCCTGGTAAGTAAATACGTTTTTTACTAGATGTTTACTAATAGTTATGTGAATTTTTATCTAGTTACCAAGTAAATAAACACTACCTCTATGGCAACCAAATAGTATGGATTCGTAATCTGGGCACAAGGAATTACTCTAAGCATCCTAAAACGGCAATAAACCCACAAATTTGGCATAAAAATACGCAAATACTATGGGTGTAGCGGCATTTAGCTACTAAAAAAGGAGCCTTTACTAGGCTCCCCTTCAAAAACTCAGGATGAAATTTAGCAGACGTTACTTGATGCTGACCTTAGCGCCAGACTCTTCTAGCTGCTTCTTAGCATCTTCAGCGGCATCCTTAGCAACGGCTTCCTTAACTGGCTTGGGTGTGGATTCCACCAAGTCTTTTGCTTCTTTCAGACCTAAACCAGTCAGCGTCCGCACAACCTTCAGAACGGCAATCTTCTTATCAGCTGGGACTTCTTCGAGAATCACGTTAAACTCGGTTTGCTCTTCTACTGGTTCCGCAGCAGCAGCAGCACCACCAGCACCAGGCATCATCATCATGCCGCCAACGGGTGCAGCTGCACTCACGCCGAAGGTTGTTTCAATCTGCTTAACTAGGTCAGCAGCTTCCAGAAGAGTCAGAGATTTCAGTTGTTCGAGAATTTGGTCAGTTGTAGCAGACATGGATAAACTCCAGTAAGATTAATTTTTTTGGTCGTCGGGAAAGGCAAAAGCAAAAAGGCAAAAGTAACTTTTTACTTTAGATCCTTGGCTTCGGCTGGAAAGCTTTGAGCTTTTTACTTCTAACCCCCAGCCTTTAAGCAGCGAGGCGCACAAACGCTATTCCGCTGCGGGCGGCGCATTGCCGTCTTCCTTCTCGGATACGGCTTTGAGGCTTCTACCCAGCGAAGCGGGAACTTCGTTGATAGCGACGGCAATCTTGGTTGCCACCCCATTGATAGCCCCAGCAATTTGCGCCATGAGTTGCTCTTTCGAGGGCAAGTCTCCAAGCGCTTTAATGTCTGCTTCGGTAAGAGCGCGACCTTCCATAACGCCGCCGCGAAGTTCTGTCTTCTTGGTAGCTTTTTGGAAGTCTTGGTAAGCCTTGATAGCACTACCAAAATCTTCTTTAACCAGCAGAAACGCAGAAGAACCATTGAGGAATTCGCTCATCGGTTGCCAGTTATCGCTACCGACGATTGCTTTTTCCATAAACGTGTTCTTCGTCACCTTGCAAACGGTGCCGCTAGGACGCAGCCGCCGCCGCAAATCCATAATCTCAGCTACGGATAATCCCTGGTAGTTGATGACAATTGCTAGCTGGGATTGACTCAAGGTTTCCTTGAGGTCAGCAACAATCTCTTGTTTGTTTTCTAGCGTTCTACCCATCTGGTTTTCACCTCCTTGAATGTATCAAAATCTCAAATTTGCGTACTCTTTCGCCGACAAAGCCAGATTAAAAAACCCCAGCTATTGAGCCGGGGTTTGTCAGTCATGCGATTCATGCCACTTCACGAGTAATAACACTGGGAATTTAGGCACTTGGCGCGTCAACCTCGGCAGGAAATTAAGCTATTAAGCTCCTGCTGTCTCCGGCGAAAGCTTATTCAGTTTTGAGTTTTGAGTTTTAAATTGATTCCTCAATTTTTAGTTTTAGGCTGCGTCGTTGAGCTTCATATCGCGCAAGAGGTTAATATCCACTTCGATTGACGGCCCCATTGTTGCCGATACATACATCGTGCGCCAGTAGCGACCTTTGGCTCCAGAAGGGCGGTTGCGGTCAATTGTTTCCTGCAAAGCTTTCAGGTTCACCAACAAATCTTCAGCGTTGAAGGATGCCTTACCAAACAGAACGTGGACGATGCCAGTACGGTCAGCCCGAAACTCTAGTTTACCAGCTTTGAACTCAGCGATCGCACCTGTTAGATCCATTGTCACCGTCCCACCCTTGGGGTTAGGCATCAAACCACGAGGTCCTAACAAACGGCCCAATCTTGCTACCTGCGGCATCATATCTGGCGTCGCCAGCAGCAGGTCAAAGTCCATTCTGCCGCCTTGGATTTCGTTAATCAACTCTTCCGAACCAACTACATCCGCACCAGCACTGCTAGCTTCTTGTACCTTCTCTCCCCTAGCAATTACAGCCACCCGGATGGTCTGACCAGTCCCCTTCGGCAGCGCTACTGTCGTCCGGAGCTGTTGGTCAGTATACTTTGGATCGATTCCCAACCGGATATGGGCTTCCACTGATTCCGCAAACTTGGCTGTAGCTGTTTCTTTTAGCAGGTTAATCGCTTCTAACGGCTCGTAGGCTCGCTCTTCAACCTTCTTTTGCAGTTCTTGGACACGACGCGATACTTTTCTGGCCATTTTTCTCTCCTGGGGTAACAAACGAGGTCACACCTCTCCCCCTATCAATTTTGGATTTTTGACTTTAGATTTTAGAGAATTCAGAAGCTTTCATTCTGCATCTCTGTTTGGGAAATATCCTTCCCTAATCGCGCACGGTAACGCCCATATTTCGAGCGGTTCCTTCCACAATCTTCATTGCGGCCTCAATATCGTTAGCATTGAGGTCAGGCAATTTTGTTTGAGCAATTTCCCTCAGCTGAGCCGTGGTAATTGACCCAACTTTCTTTTTGTTGGGTTCGTTAGAACCGCGCTGAATATTTGCTGCTTTTGTAATCAAAACCGACGCTGGTGGCGTTTTGAGAACAAAGGAAAAACTGCGATCTTCATAGACTGAAATTTCTGCTGGCACCACCATTCCAGCTTGGTCGGATGTTCTAGCGTTGTACTCTTTGCAAAACGCCATGATATTGACGCCGTGCTGACCTAGCGCCGGACCAACCGGAGGAGCGGGGTTGGCTTTCCCTGCTGGAAGAGCCAATTTAATAACCGCAACAACTTTTTTTGCCATCTCTACTCTTTAGCCCTGTTTCTGAACCTGATTAAATTCCAATTCTACTGGCGTATCGCGTCCAAAAATTGAAAGTAACGCCTTTAACTTGCTCCGCTCTGGGCTGACTTCAATGACTTCGCCTTCAAAATCTTTAAACGGCCCGGACAGTACCATAATTTTGTCCCCGGCAGACACATGGGTCTTGACAACCGGCTCCTGTTCGCGGGTTTGTTTAAAGATGCGTTCGACTTCAGAAAAGCTCAGCGGCAGGGGTTTTACGTGTCCGCGCCCCCGTCCGTAGCGGCGTTTTTGTTCTGCCCCCACAAAATTAATCACGTTTGGGGTGTTTTTGACAACCTGCCATGCATCGTCATCCATCAGCATCCGCACTAGCACATAGCCTGGAAAGACTTTTTCTTCCAGTTGCTGTCGAGTGCCATCTTTTCGCATTTTTACGATGGGGGTTTGAGGAATCTCCACTTGGAGAATTCTGTCACCAACATCCAACGTTTGAATGCGTTGTTCTAGGTTTGTCTTGACCCGCTTTTCGCAACCAGAGGCTACCTGAACTGCATACCAACGCGCATCTGTGGGGTTTTCTGACGTTTCTTCCAACTGTGCTGAATCGTATGGTTCTTCGCTCGCAAAAGTCATAATGGGAACACCTTTCCTGATAACCAACTGAAGAAGTTATCCACAAGATAAATTAGTGTTGCAGAGAGCGTTACCATCAAAATTACGGCAGCTGATTCGCTAATCAATTGCTGCCGAGAAGGCCAAACAACTTTATTGAGTTCTTCTTTGCTTTCCTGAAAAAAGTTTTTCAGATCAAACCCAGCTGTTTTTTCTTTTTCTTGAATCTCAGATGCGTCTTTTTTGGCCACGATAATCTCTCCCCCTTGAATCCTGCCGCAAGCGTCCACCGTGCGACGTTCTTAAATACTCACACAACAAGTCTACCCGAAACTAAGCTGGTTTATAGGGGCATTGCCCCTTTACCCCCGCCTTACCTCTATTAGCCTGGTTATCCAGTGCCAGAGATACTTTCGGGCAGGATTTATGTTGTTGTGTTGTTCACGCGCCCTGGAGGACTTGAACCCCCGACATCAGGTTTTGGAGACCTGCGTTCTACCAACTGAACTAAGAGCGCACAGGTTAAATTGAAGTCACAACCTGAACTTCTCTATTCTTTAGTTTAACGCAAATCGCCGTCAAATGGAAGACCCCACAGGCATAATTGCAATTACAGTTCTCTATCAAAGCGTTGTTTGACTCTCGTGGCCTTACCAACGCGATCGCGCAGATAATAAAGTTTAGCGCGGCGCACCTTACCGCGTCTCAGTATTTTGATGTTGTCAATTCTGGGAGAATGGATCAGGAATACCCGCTCCACGCCTACTCCCTGGAAAATACGTCTCACAGTGATGGTTTCGTTAATCCCACCATTGCGCTTTCCAATGACAGTACCTTCGTAGGGTTGTACCCTTTCCTTATTTCCTTCTCGAATTTTCACGCCAACCTTTACAGTGTCACCCACATGGATGATGGGGAGGTCGGTTTTCAATTGCTCGCTCTCAATCGAGCGAATAATCTCCTCAGCTTTCATCGTTTCACAAAAAAACTCACAGCCTCCCATTATAGATCGATAGCGTCTGCCAGTCTATAGGGGAGTGTAAGTCAAAAGTCCGGAGTCTGGGAGAAGGGGAGAATTAGCGTCAGGCCTAGTAAGGTGGGCGATGCCCACCTTACTCTCGAAGTACTACGGCTTAATAGAATCGACAGCAGCTTGGACTTTAGTCACGACTTCTGGGGGTAATGGCACGTATCCCAGCTCAGTGCTGTATTTTTGTCCATCAGTTAAGCCCCACTTGAGGACATCCTTTAAAGCTTTTGCCTTAGTAGGATTTTCATAGGTCTTATAGGCCAAAATCCAGGTGTAAGTAACTATTGGGTAAGAGTCGGGTCCTTCTGGGTCTTCAATGAAAGCTCGCAAATTTTCGGGCAGTTTGACTGCGGCAAGCGTCTTGGCAGCAGACTCGCTAGTAGGCTCAACATACTTACCTGCTTTATTTTCCAGGGCTGCCATAGTCATATTTTGCTGCTTGGCGTACCCATACTCTACATAGCCGATGCTACCTTCGTTTTGCTTAATCTGAGCAGTAACGCCATCGTTGCCCTTAGCGCCGATACCACCTGGCCAGTTGACGCTTTTGCCTTGCCCTGGGCCACTTTTCCATGCTGGGCTGATAGTACTCAGGTGTTGGGTAAAGACTGCCGTAGTGCCGCTACCATCTGAACGGTAGACAGGAGTAATATCCTTGTCTGGCAAAGTTAAGCCTGGGTTTAGCTTAACGATTTGCGGATCGTTCCACTTTTTTATTTTCCCTAAGAAAATATCGGTGTAAACCCCGCGCGATAGCTTCAGACCTTGTACACCAGGCACGTTGTAGGCAAGGACGATGCTACCAGCTGTCATAGGTAATAACACTGCACCTTTAGCTACCTTAGCGATTTCCTCGTCTTTCATGGCGACATCGCTAGCAGCAAAGTCCACCGTTCCCTGAGTGAACTGTTCCACCCCAGCACCGCTGCCCACTGGTTGATAGCTGACTTGTACGTTAGGGTTTACTTTGTTGTACTCAGCAAACCATCTCTGATACAAAGGAGCAGGAAAAGTAGCACCTTGGCCTTGCAAGGAGGCACTGGCACCGCTGCCTGCTGCGGTAGTTGTAGCAGGCGTGGTAGGGGCTGTAGCCGCAGGACTACCAGCTCCTGTGTTATTTGGGGCAGAACTTGCGGTCGGAGTTGGTGGGGTGGATGGCCCACATGAAGCGATACTCATTGAAAGGGCGATCGCGGGGAAAAGCCAATTTTGTCGCTTTGATGGAATTAGAGAAAACATATTTGTCCTTTAAATCTTCCAAGGCGCAGAATCGCCCATTGTAAGAAATTGTCAAGATTTCAACACCATCGTATGTTTGCCTGGTTAGGCAAAAGTAAAGCTTTGGTAATGTCAAGGTTATGGTTATTAACCTTGACATTGATACGAGCTGTTGTAGGTTTGGAAGGAATCCAGTTGCACAAACGGCGATTGCAGAGTGGCAAGGCCATGAAAATAAAAATGCTGCCAAAAATGCCAAAGGCGAGAGGCAAGATTTTTTTCCTCTTGCCTCGCAGCTATAACACCCTTGGGAATTGCCTTTTTTTAGTAGGAACTAGAACTTAAAGGTAGTCCGCAGCACTCCTACATACTGCGTGTCGTTGTTGTCGTTGTGGTTTGGATTAAGAATCACAAACACACCAGGCGTGATGTCAACATTGTTGGTCAGGCGGTAGCGATAAAATCCTTCCAAATGGTAGGAGGTGTCGCGATCTTGACGCTGCTTGCCAGCGCCAAAGTCATTGCTAGTAACTTTAGGTGGCATCCCGAACACGAAACCGAGCAGGTTGCCTTTTTTGCCTAAGTCTGGGAAAGCCAAAGTTACGGCATAGTTGAAAATAGTTGCGCTATCTCCTGTGTTGACAAGTGGCAAATTCTTGCCGCTTTCAGCGATCGCGGTTGTGTAACCTGCCCAACCTCCAACGTTAAAACGAGGGCTGATCCGGAAATTTGCTTCCAGTCCATAATGGTTGGATGAAGTAGCTGTGGTACCAAAAGGTTGGTTAGCAAAGGTGCTGCCAGTACCCGAAGAAACAGCAATACCGCTTTCTTGGTTTTGGTAGGAGCGTATGTAGGTCAGACCTACGTTCAGTGCATCAGTGGGTTTGAAAGTTAATTGCGCCAAAGCTGAATAACCGCCCTCAAAAAGTCCAAAACCTTCAGCGGGGTTAGACGCTACGTTACCTTGAATGCTTGTTCCGGCCACTGAGTTTCTAGGAACCATGTAGCCTACAGCCAGACCCAGGCGGTTGCTAATGTTGTGGTTTAAAGTAATGCCCGAACCTTCAGCACTTTGGCGATAGATGGGGTTGAAGCGCCCGAACCGCGATATGGAGCCATCGCCACTGCTTGCAATCTGGCCTGTAAAGGTTTCCACGTATTCATTGTACTCACCCCCAGTTGCAGCAATATTAACGGTTGTCCTGGGTCCAAGAGGGAATCGATAATCCAACCGACTTAGAACGACATCGTTATCTTCAGTTCCGTCAAAGCTCAACCGAGTCATGTTGGTTCCCGTGAGGGGTATGGTTCGCGGGGGATTTCCCGGGAGATTTAGATTTGGGCTGAACGGAGTGGTGTTACGGGCTTGAAGACGAGTTCGCAGGCGGTCTTTGCCTGTAAAGCTGGTATCCAAGTTGAGACGGACGCGATTGCTCAATATGGTGTTAACATCCAACTCTCTTGATGAGCGTGGTATGCGATTGCCAGCAGCGTCCACAGAATTCTCAGCGAAGCGATCGCCGAACACATCAGACGCAGCAATAATGACTTCTGCATTCAGCTTGGTGGTTGTCGAAAACTGATGCGCTTCCAAAAACCCAACGCGACCTTCCAGCCTGTCTACCCGTCCTCGCAGCGTAGCTAGTTCCGGCCCAAACTGTGCAACCAACTGATTCAGCTTGTCTAAATCTGCTCTGGTAGCCCCGTCTCCGCCGCCGCCTGCAATCAATTTTTCAATCTGACGCAGACAAGAATTCAGACCTGCGGCAAATTCGTAACGGGTCATCGCCCGGGTGCCGCGAAAAGTACCATCGGGATATCCTGCAATACAGTTATACCGTTCAACCAAATCTCGCAGTGCTTGATATGCCCAATCTGTAGGGCGCACATCTCGCAGCTGGGAAACGTTGTTCACCTGATCCATCCCATTATCTTCAGGCGTGTTTGGGCTGCTGTAGGGATTAATTTCTTCCAAACCGCTGTCGGTAGTTTCGGCAGGTGCGGCTTGAGCTACCTGTGTCTGTTCTACTGGGCTGCTTGCTGCAACCGGGTTTGGGCTAACCTTGAAGTTAGAAGACGCCACCTCAACGGGTGTTTGTGGGGCGCGGTCTGGTTGCCTTGTTGTTTCTTGGACAAGCGTTTTGTCGGCAGCATTTTCCGCGATTTGTTGGGGAAGCACCTCCGAAGCAGGCGTCTGGGCTGCAAGGCTGTTGCTAGAAATTAAAAAAGATGCACCAAGGACGGCTGGCCCTACTTTTACAATGTTCCACAGAAAATTCGTAGACATTTAACTCCTCACACCTGACAGAACACACCACGAACATTGTGGAATCGGCATTATGCCGTCGCACAGCGTTCTAGAAAATTATTTACATCATTTTACACATATAGCCAAACGCTTCCAAATTTTGTAGTTGCGATCGCCTCTTTCCCTCTGGATGCCTGGATAAAACGCCGCCTACAATCAAAAATTAAATCTAAAATTACCCGACCCTCCTATATTGGAGGTCGAGTAGAGTGCATTTAAACATTAATCCTAATCTTACTTGTGCAAGATTAGGATTAGCTAATTATTTGGTGATATTCAGGTTAAGGCGAGGAGCCGTAATTGGCTTCCCAGAAGGAATTAAGGGCAAGTTGGTACAGCGAGAACCAAGGATAATTACCACAAATTAGCCATTACCTATTTCCCCTTCTTAATCCTGAAATTAAAAATCAAACATCATAAAACAAATATACTATTCAAGACCGTTGGCCAGTAACAATGTATGCAACCCTCTGACCAATATTGGTCGCATGATCTGCCATTCGCTCCAAGTGACGAATCACCAAAGTTAGCAGCAAAATAGGCTCAACAACCCCGGGAACATCGCACTGGAAAGCTAAGATTTGATAGATTTTTTCATACGCATTATCTACAGCATCGTCCAACTGCTTAATACTTCGTCCAGCGTGGGCATCCAATTCCACTAGAGACACCAAACTCACCGCCAACATTGCTTGAGCGTGATGAGACATTACCTCAATTTCCGATATACAAGTATGAGGCGTGTAAGGAAAGAGTTTAATCGCAATTTCTCCTAAATCCTTGGCATAATCGCCAATTCGCTCCAAGTCTCGCACCATCTGCATAAAAGCACTCAGCAAGCGCAAATCCTGTGCTACTGGGGCTTGCAGCGTCATCAAAGTTGCACAATCTAGCTCTATTTGGCGGTAATATCGGTCAATTTCTTTATCAAGTACGGGAATTTGTTTAGCAGCAGCCAGATTACGGAAAAATAAAGCTTGGTGGCTCAGGCGGAAGGAATTTTCCACCAATGCTCCCATTCGCAACACATCTTGTTCTAAGCGTCTGGTTCTTCGCTTGAACTGGCTTCGTTCAGAATTTGTTTGTGAGATTGAAAGAGTCACTCTAATATGTGGTTTAAAAAGAAACTACTCTAATACCTAGATTGACCTATTATTTTTATTTGTGCCGTATGCACAAATACAATGCATGATAACTATCCTGAGATATACGCCTTTAGGAAGATATATTTTATTCGCGCAAGGTTAAGGCAATTCTTGTTTGAATAAAATACAAAGTTAGTTTATAGCACCTTTCATATAAAGCTTAACGTTTAGGGAAGCTTAGGGGTCGAATAGACGCTTGGTATTAAGAGGGTGATATTTACCGATATTGGCTCATTGGGCTGTATTGATCTCGGAGCAGGGATTAAATTACTCTCAATCATGGGGCTGGCTGGAGCTATATAAATGGGTGTTAGGGATTGACATATTCAGAGGGCAATTTTATCTCCAAACAAGCTCCCCCGGTTTCCGGATGGTTGCTAGCTTTGACCAGTCCACCATGAGCATGAATAATTTGCTTGACGATGGCGAGTCCAAGTCCGCTACCACTGCTGATAGGCGAGTCTCCTTCAGAGACGCTAGGCGATCGCAGATCTTCTCCCACATCAGAAGACTTTGGCGGTTGCGCTCTTGATGGATCGCCTCGATACAGTCTTTCAAACACATGGGGTAGATCCCCGCTGGCAAAACCTGGCCCTGAATCAATGATATTAATTTCCACCCCTTCTCGCACAGGCGAGAGGCTTGTGTCTTCACCGCTTAATAGAGTGACCTCGACGCGGATACTGGATTTTAGGGGGCTGTACTTAATACTGTTATGAAATAAATTTACAAACACTTGCGTAAGGCGCGATTCGTCTGCTTTCAACCACAGTGAATCAGCGCCACAATAAGTAAGACTTAACTCCTTTTGTCGAGCCAGCGGTTCTAGTGTCTGCCAAACACGCTGAATTAAACTATGGAGTTCTACGGGTTTAGGGGTGAGATGTTTGTGGGGATCTGTCTCCAACTGACTCAGTTCCAGCCAGTCTTGTACAAGGTTACTTAGTCGGTTAGTTTCTTGCAGCATTTGTTCAACCCACCTACTCATAGGAGGCTGCAACCGATCCACTAAGGTTTCAGCCACTAAACGGATAGAGGTGAGAGGAGTTCTAAGTTCGTGGGCTAAGTCAGAAACAAAAGCATCGCGGGATTGATGCAACTGCACTAGCGGTTGCCTGTTTTCTAGGAAGACGCTCACTTGCCCTTCGAGTAAGGGGTAGCAGTAAGCTCGTAAGGTGAGACTACGCACTTCCCCCATAGAAGCAGCATCGGCGCACGCCGGGTGAAACACCCACTCTTGCTGGCTTGGCTGCTGCTGGTGACGAGTTTGCTCAATTAATTGGTCAAGTTCGTAAGAGCGCACTAATTCAAGCAACAAGCGCGTCTTTGCAGGCTCCCAGCGGTGAATTTGCAACATCTGCCGCGCTGGCTCGTTGCACCATACGAGTTGGTTTTCTTCATCCACCTGCAAATACCCAATAGGTGCGACCTCAAGCAGCTTTTCCTTGAATTCCAACTCAGCCTCAAGCTCTTGCTGATACTGATTTAATTGAGCAATGCCCCGCCGCAGTTGAGAAACCAGAGGCAAAGAAATTTCAGCTGCATCTCTTGGCAACAATCCCAAAACTTGCCGCAGTTGCCGATAGAGTCGATGCTGCCGCCAGAGTGAAAACGCAATTGCTATAGCTAGCCCCAGGCAAAATGCAGCGATAGTCATGTTAGTTGATAGTTGTTAGTTGTTGGTTGGCCGTTGCTAGTTGATATGACTATCAGTCTCAACTCTACTAACTACTATCTACTAATGATTAAGCGCCAACCAACAACTATCCAAATCGGTAGCCAAATCCCCGAACTGTGATGATGTACTCTGGCTGGCTGGGATCGCGTTCTAATTTTTCACGCAACCAGCGAATGTGTACATCTACTGTTTTACTATCTCCGACAAAATCTGAACCCCATACCTGATCGATGAGTTGCTCCCGCGACCAAACTCGGCGGGTATAACTCATAAATAATTCTAAAAGGCGGAACTCCTTTGGCGAAAGGTTTACCTCCTCTCCCCGCACGATTACCCGGCATTCTTGGGGGTAAAGGATAACTTCCTTGAATTGTAGGGTGGGGGGTGGAGGCGACACGGCTAGTCTCTGTCGTCGCAATAAGGCGCGACAGCGGGCAATTAACTCCCGCATACTGAAAGGCTTGGTAAGGTAGTCATCGGCTCCCACTTCCAAGCCTAAAACGCGGTCGGTTTCAGTTGCCTTAGCGCTGAGAATTAAAATTGGTACTTGGTTTCCTTGATAGCGCAACAAGCGACATAGATCCAAGCCGTTGACTTGGGGTAGCATCAAATCGAGAATAACTAAGTCAAAAGAGAATTGCTCGGTACTAAAGTTGTCACCCTGAAAAAAGTTCAATGCGGTACGCCCATCTGTTGCAGTGACGACCTTGTAGCCTTCTTCTTCTAGAGCCAAAACTAACATTTCCCGGATAAGTGCTTCATCTTCAACCACCAGGATGTGGCTGTTTCGTCCTAGTTGCGGACTAGAAGGACTCTTCGGGATGTCGAGAGAAAGCATAAGTAGTGAAATTTAGCTTACAATACTAACCAATTCATACTACAAAACGGTAGCAGGAATTCCTCTTTCTTTGGTAGACGATCGCGCAAGACAGTTACGATGGAGTCGAAGCTTGTCTTGGATTTGTGTATGCTGCTGCATTTGTCTACCTGGCCTGAAGTAGAAGTTTATTTGGAGAAATCCAAGGGTATTATTCTCCCAATAGGTTCAACTGAGCAACATGGGCCTACTGGTTTAATTGGTACTGATGCGATTTGTGCTGAAGCGATCGCTCGTGGTGTCGGTGAAGGGATTAACGCTATGGTTTGCCCCACTATAAACGTGGGGATGGCTCTGCACCACACGGCTTTTCCTGGTAGCATCAGCCTGCGACCCAGCACGATGATTATGGTGATTCGAGATTACATCACCTGTTTGGCAAAGGCTGGATTTACTAAGTATTTCTTTATTAACGGTCACGGTGGCAATATTGCTACCATGAAGGCTGCTTTTTCGGAAACTTATCAGCATTTAGCAGATTTAAATATTCCCAATGCAGAACAGGTGCAGTGTACGGTGGGGAATTGGTTTATGTGCGGTTCTGTTTGGAAGTTAGCTAAGGAGTTATACGGGGATCAAGAAGGTTCGCATGCGACGCCTAGCGAGGTGGCTGTAACTCAATATGTTTATCCAGAATCGATTAAGCAAGCGCCTTTGTCTCCTGATGTTGGTGCAGGACACTCAATATATGGTGCTGCTGACTTTAGACGCCGTTATCCTGATGGGCGCATGGGGTCTAATCCTGCTTTGGCAACGCCTGAACATGGAAAGCAATTTTATGATTTGGCGGTGAAGGAACTTAGTAATAACTATTTGGAGTTTTTGGCTGCGGAGTGAGAGATTGAAAGTCGAACCGCAGAGAAGCAGAGGAACCAGAGGAAGAAAGGGGAGATAGGAGCGTAACACCAGTTTAAGAGAGGGGTAATGCGCTCTGTTTCATTTATAAAAATCACAATTTATTGAATGAAGGAGTTGTGTATATGTCTTCACCTTTGCGCGTTAAAAACCATAAGAAAAAGAGCGATCGCGCTGCTAAATTGCCATCTTTAGAGAATGGCGATCGCTTGACTCGCTATGAATTCGAGCGGCGTTACAATGCGATGCCCGATATTAAAAAAGCGGAATTGATTGAAGGAGTAGTGTATATAGCCTCGCCAGTTCGTGCAGCAAATCATGGTAGACCTCATGCTTTAATTATCACTTGGTTGGGTGTATACCGTGCAACGACACCAGGCGTTGATTTAATTGATAATGCGACTACTCGCCTAGATTTGGACAATGAACCACAGCCAGATGCACTGTTGCGAATAGAGATAGGTGGTCAATCAACTATTAGTGAAGATGACTATGTGGAAGGCGCACCAGAATTTATTGCAGAAGTAGCGGGAAGTAGTGCTTCTTATGATTTGGGAGACAAACTTAATGTCTATCGTCGTAATGGGGTACAGGAATATTTGGTGTGGCAGGTTTACGATAATAGAATTGATTGGTTTAGGCTGAGGGAAGGTGAATATGTTGCTCTAGAGCCGGATGCTGATGGTGTTGTGCGTAGCGAAGTATTTCCGGGTTTGTGGTTAGCAGTAGGGGCTATGCTAGATGGAAATTTATCTGATGTTTTGTCGGTAGTGCAGGCAGGCTTGACGACAGCAGAACACGCGACGTTTGTTGAAAGTTTAGGTAATAATTAGTGAAGCGATCGCATTTCTAATTTAACCCACTTTATAGGCAAGATATTTGAGTTTAAAATATCCAATAAAAAAATAAAATAGGGAAAAACACATGAGCAATTTAGAAACTCAACCTGATGATTATGAAGTTTGGTATAACAGAGGTCTTAATCTATATAATAAAAAGTGCTATAAAGAGGCTGTTGACTGCTATAATAAAGCACTAGAAATTCAGCCTAAAGATCGAGAAATATGGAATAATCTAGCCTGTGCATTAGATGCTTTAGGGCGTTATGAAGAAGCGCTCGCTAGTTATGACAAAGCTTTAGAGATTAAACCTGATTATTATAAAGCTTGGTTCAACAGAGGTCTGATCCTGCGTAACTTAGAACGCTATGAAGAAGCGCTCGCTAGTTATGACAAAGCCTTAGAAATTAAACCTGATTCTTACCAATCTTGGTTGGACAGAGGTTGGAGCCTGCATAACTTAGAACGCTATGAAGAAGCGATCGCTAGTTATGACAAAGCCTTAGAAATTAAACCTGATTACTACCAAGCTTGGGACAGTCGCGGTGATGCATTGCGTTATCTAAAATGCTACGTGGATGCGATCGCTAACTATGACAAGGCTATCGAAATTAAGCCCGATTACTCCTATGCTTGGTTTGGCCGAGGTATTGCCCTTGATGCTTTACGTCGCTATGAAGAAGCGATCGCTAGTTACGATAAATGTTTAGAGTTAAACCCTGATTTAGATTCAGCTAAAAATGTAAAAATAATAACTTTAATACAAACAGGGAAGATATTTAATCATCTGTTGAATTCCAACAAAAGGAAAATACTGATTACGCAAAACATCGATGTATTCTTAGTGGTAAAAGTATTTTTTGATACGTTCAAATACCTGATATTATTTTATGGCGCTTTTATATTTATTGTAAAATATGGCCATAAATTGGTCTGGGATGAAATGTTAAGAAACCTCGCTTACATAGGTTTTTATGTAGGGTTTATACTATTAATTAGCAACCGACTGTGGAGAAATAAGAAAAAACTAGGCTGGGCGGTGAATATTTATTTTAGGAGTGGTATACTAGCTTATTTTAGAGCGTTAGTAATAGTTATTACAACAATAACTATTGGAACAGTCATATATATGTATGTTCCGAACTTTATGAGATAGGGATGGAGCAATTTAGTTTTTGGTAACTCAGGCAATGTCATATTACAGCCATTGATTGCCATCCAAGAACTTAATCAAAAAGTTAACGCTTCCCCAGACAATAGCGCCGATTGGAAATTGCTTGAGAACTCAGAGCCTCTATTTATACACCCGTTGATTGAGAACAAAGAAATTAGTCCACGAGTTAGTCCAGTTCAAGGAAACGGCTTTTATTTAAAATGGATAATTGGAATTCCCATATGGATGGTATTTATTCTTTCAGTTCCTTTTTGGGCTGAGGCAGAAGAAAAATGGTTTCGGAAGGGTGTTCGCAGTTGGAAGGGAATGACAATCAATTCCCTCAAGTTTGGGTTGATGCATTTGACGGCTGGGATTCCTTTGTGTTGGGCTTTAAGTTTATCGGTTCCAGGATTTTTATTTGCCTGCCGTTATAAATATGTTTACGACAGGCATTTGCGGAAATTCAATGATGAGAACCAGGCGGTTGCTGCTGGAGTAGAAGCAAGTACAGCTGACCATGCTATCTACAATGCTATTTTGATTACTTTTTTGGCTGTGACAATGTTACTAGGCTAATAAGCGGAATAGAGAATTGCTGGGGGAAATAAAGCGATCGCGTAGTATTTTTGGTTCATTGCTAAAGTTACTTTACTGCGATACCTTGGACGACACAACCGGATGTAGCCGCCACAACCAAACGGAGGTTAACCCAGCTAATAGTGCCCCTGTCCCAAAACAGACGCTATACCCAAAGGTAGCGGACAAATAACCGCTTCCCAAGCTGCCCAAAGCGCCTGCTGCCCCGATTATTGCGTTGTAAAATCCAATTGCAGAGCCTTCCTTATCTTTGCCAGCTAGTAGACCAACTGTTGTGCTGCTAGATACGCTAATTGCTGCCCAAGTAACACCAGTTAAGATATGAGTTAGTCCAATAAACACCAGATTAATTGGTGCAGGTGGCATGAGAGCAAGGAACGCAAAAATTCCAAAAATACCGCACCTAAGAGCGATCGCTTGGGCTAAAAGTTTTATACCAGGGTTTTGATTAACCCGATGGCCAACAGGAACGTACAACCAAGACTCTATTGCCGACTTAACTAAAGCAATCAAGAAGACTTGGGCATTTGTAGCCTTCAATGTGTCTGTAAGAAAAATTGGGAAGGACACAAAAACCACACTAAAAGCAAAGAAAAGCAGTATAGAACACAAATAGTAGCGCCCCAAGGGGCTTCCTAGCGGCTGAAACACCTGCTTGAAAGAATTGCGGTTAAATACAAAGTATAGGACGCGGGCTGGATAAAATATTGTCCGCCTTTCAATCACGCCTACTGTAAGTTGTCCGATTAGTTTAGGGCTAAATTTTCGGTGTCTGCGAACAATTTTCGGTTCTGGTATCCAGAGCAGGCAGAGAATCAAACTTAGTGAAGAAACAACCCCTGCAAATAACAACAATCCCCGCATGATAGCAACAGTGCTAAACCATTTGGATGCAAAAGTGAGCCAACTCATCCCGAACAAGAGGCTGCCTACAAAACTCCAACCAGTTATCTGATAAAAGCGACCGAAGAACTTAGACCATTGCTTTTCAGGAAAGCTATCTAGTACCAGCGCCGACCCCACTGGTGTGACAGCAGCCATAAAAAATCCCCCCAAGGCGGTTAACAATAACACTTGTGAGATGTTGTTCCCAAAACTGAGCATTGATGTACATATGGCGAATCCCAGAAACCCCATAAGTAAGAAAATACGACGGTAGCCAGTCCAGTCTGATAGGTTGCCCCATACAATGAAACCGAGCATACCTACTAATGATGTTAGGGCGTTTATTTTAGCGAAATCTGCTACATTTCCCCCTACTACTTGAACAATAAATAGGGGTAATAGCATAATTAGTAAACTCTCGCCCACTTTGTAGGGGACAAAGGCGAAGAACCACAACGGAACGGAATTTCCTGGTTTGCGAAAAATGTTTTTGATGGTGATGCTCATTGCTGAAAAAGTCCGTAGTCTGTTGGCGGAGTTGGCTAGTAATGGATGCATCCCATTTATGTAAAATTACTTAAAACTTCACTCACCCCCCTGTCAATGGGAGGATTTTAATTTGCCACCCCTGGGGTAATCAAAAGAATAGGGTTTGTTCATTTTAAAGAGGGTGGGATTGCAAGTGATGTTTTTACAAAAATGGGATACATCTACACAGCACCTCCGTAAAAGATTTACGAGCGTTACTCAGCAAAAACAGGAGCAATCATCTGGTACTAAGGAGTATTTTTAGCAAATCCCTTTTTATGTAAAAAAACATAAACGCTTGTATGGTGTTAACCCCATACTTTTTGGATAAGGCAACCCTATCCCCTTCCCTACAAGGAATGGAGAGACAAATGAAAAGCTCCTCCAACAAGAGGAGCTTTTCAAGACAGCGTTAAAGAGAGGTTAACCGAGAAGTATGCTTTTACCTCTTTGTTACTCTTTCAAAAAGTTTTGTTCTTGTATATTCGGTTGTTTATGCCAGCCGAATTATATATCGAAGGCGATTAATCATCTAAAATTGCCGCCTCGATTTCATCATAGGGGGAAAATTCATCCTCGTCTTCACGCGGTTGAGCAGGGATAGCCGCAACGATGGCGTCTATAACTTTAGAGACTTGGATAATTTCTAAATCCAGTTCGGGGAACTTTTGCCCTTTGGGAACGATAGCTCTTTTAAAGCCTAATTTAGCAGCTTCTTTTAGCCGGAGTTCCATCTGGGAAACGGCTCGAACTTGTCCGCCTAAACCAACTTCACCAATGAGTACAGTACCGGGATCTACAATGCGATCGCGGAAACTAGCGACAACTGCGATCGCTATTCCCAAATCTACTGCTGGTTCTGCTACGTTCAATCCCCCAGCCGAAGCAACATAAGCATCTAATTTCGATAAAGGAATCCCTACTCTTTTTTCTAAGACTGCTAGAATTTGCTGCAATCTGTTGTAGTCAACACCTGTAGTAGAACGGCGGGGCGAAGGGTAACTCGTAGGACTCACTAAGGCTTGCAATTCTACTACAATTGGCCTCGTGCCTTCGCAAGCTACTACCATTGCAGTACCGGGAGCCGCTTCATCGCGATTTCCCATGAATAACTCAGAGGGGTTAGGGACTTCCCTAAGTCCCTGGTGAATCATTTCAAAAATGCCGATTTCGTGAGTTGCACCAAAGCGATTTTTTACCGAACGCAGCAAGCGGTGAGAAGCAAAGCGATCGCCCTCAAAATAAAGCACAGTATCTACTAAATGTTCTAATACCTTGGGGCCAGCGATCGCGCCTTCCTTCGTAACGTGCCCCACAATCAACAAAGTTATATCCGCTCCCTTCGCCACCTTCATCAGCGCCGAAGTGCATTCCCTCACCTGAGCCACAGATCCCGCCGCCGAAGTCAAATTAGGAAAATACACCGTCTGGATACTGTCAATCACCGCCAAATTAGGTTTGAGCGATTCCAGTTCCTTCAAAATTTCTTCGAGATCTGTCTCTGCAAGGACATACAGGTTAGCGCCATCAACAGGTGGACGCCTTGGAGCTTTTTCATTCTCTTCCTCTGTTGGGTTCGTAGTGGGGGATTTTGTCTCATCTGCTTCTCCCTCTAACAGGGGGAGTTCGGAGTTTACATCCTGAGTAATCCCCACACCCAGACGCGAAGCCCGCAGCTTCACCTGTTTGCCTGACTCTTCTCCACAGACATAGAGAACGCGATAATTCTGCGACATCTGATTCGCCACCTGAAGCAGAAGCGTTGACTTCCCAATCCCCGGATCGCCCCCAATCAGCACCAAAGAGCCAGGAACAACCCCGCCGCCCAGCACGCGATCCAGTTCCCCATAGCCAGAGAACCATCGCTCCTCCTGCCCGTCAATAATTTGCGGGAACGTCAGAGAAGCTCTCGGCTGCGGTGCTTTCCCTGCTGACTTGCCATTGCCCCGGTGACTAGATTGCAAACCCCTACTCGGAAGAGCCGCTGAATGGGTAACTAACTGTTCTTCCAGGCTGTTCCAGCTTTTGCACGATGGACACTGACCGTACCATTGTGAGGATTCGCCCCCACATTCGTTACAAACATAAGTTGTTCGAGGCTTTGCCATTTTTAAATTGTGAAATAATCTAACGTCTGCACCTAATCTTAAAAAAGGCTGAAATCCTTTAATTATGAGTATTTTGGCGTTTTTATTCTGACTTAATTGAGTGATATCTTAATGATAAGGTACTAAAACTTAATGAAAAGAAAGATCCGTGATTAGGAGGGTTTAAGAGATTGGAAAGCCATAAAGAAAAAATTTTGGTGGTAGACGACGAAGCAAGCATTCGGCGGATTTTGGAAACTCGTCTTTCCATGATTGGCTACGATGTAGTTACAGCCGCCGATGGTGAAGAAGCCTTAGAAACATTTCGCAGCGACTGTCCTGACCTAGTGGTTTTGGATGTGATGATGCCGAAGCTCGATGGCTACGGAGTTTGTCAGGAGTTGCGAAAAGAATCTGATGTGCCCATCATTATGCTAACAGCGCTGGGGGATGTGGCCGACCGCATCACTGGTCTGGAACTGGGGGCTGATGATTATGTCGTCAAGCCTTTTTCACCCAAAGAGTTAGAAGCTCGCATCCGTTCAGTCCTGCGGCGGGTGGATAAAACTGGTGCAACTGGTATTCCTAGTTCTGGAGTTATCCATGTTGGGAATATCAAAATCGACACGAACAAGCGCCAAGTCTACAAAGGCGATGAACGCATTCGGTTGACTGGAATGGAGTTTAGTCTCCTCGAATTGTTAGTTAGCCGTTCTGGAGAACCTTTTTCCCGTTCTGAGATTTTGCAGGAAGTTTGGGGTTATACCCCAGAACGCCACGTAGACACTCGCGTGGTTGATGTCCACATTTCTCGTTTAAGAGCAAAGTTGGAAGATGACCCCAGCAATCCAGAACTTATTCTCACAGCACGAGGGACGGGCTATCTCTTCCAGCGGATTATTGAGCCAGATGAAGTCTAAGAATAATTTATGAGTGTTGAGTGTTGAGTAAAAAATCAAACTAACCTTTCTACTCAAAACTCAAAACTATTTTGGAGCATCGAGGAATTTGGAAAGTCGTAAAGAAAAAATCCTGGTAGTTGACGACGAAGCTAGCATCCGTCGGATCTTAGAAACTCGTCTTGCAATGATAGGCTACGATGTCGTCACTGCCGCCGATGGAGAAGAGGCGCTGGATACCTTTCGCGGTGACGATCCCGATCTGGTGGTTTTAGATGTGATGATGCCAAAGCTTGATGGCTACGGTGTCTGTCAGGAATTGCGGAAGCAATCGGATGTCCCCATCATCATGCTGACTGCGCTGGGGGATGCTGCTGACCGCATCACTGGCTTAGAGTTGGGAGCCGATGACTACATTGTAAAACCCTTCTCGCCAAGGGAACTGGAAGCGCGTATCCGCTGCGTTTTGCGGCGGACGGAGAAAACCAGCACTTCTGCAATTCCCACTTCTGGCGTCATCTATGTGGGAAGTATAAAAATCGATACCAATAAACAGCAAGTCTACAAAGGCTCGGAGCGGCTTCGGCTCACGGGGATGGAGTTCAACCTGCTAGAGTTATTGGTCAGTCGCTCTGAAAAAGCTTTTTCTCGTGCTGAGATTTTGCAGAAGGTTTGGGGTTATACCGCAGAACGCTACGCAGACACTCGCGTGGTTGATGTGCATATCTCGCGGCTTAGGGCAAAATTGGGAGACGATCCGAGCAATCCAGAGTTAATTCTCACGGAACGAAATATTGGTTATAAGTTCCAGCGGATTGTTGAGCAAGATGAAGTTGGAGAATAATTATGAGTGTGAGTGTTGAGTGAAAAAACAACACTCTCTCTTCACTTCAAAACTGGAGGCGGAGCAACTCCTGCTCCGCTCAAAACTCAAAACTATGAATAATTATGAGGGTTGAGTTTTGAGTTAAGAAACACGGCTTTTTCTTCAATTCAAAACCGGAGGTAGAGCAGCTCCTGCTCTTCTCAAAACTATTCTGAAGCATGGCTAAACCAGATAGAAATCGAGTCTTGCGCCTCTTGCCAATTGTAGTTGGCGGGTTGGCTGGTTTTTTGTTACTAATTAATCGCTTGCTGACTCCCCAGCTTACCGATTCCCAAGCGCGTTCTGATGCGTTGGGGGTAATTATAAGTGCGGTTCTGATTTTGACTGGGTTGCTGTGGCAGCAAGTGCAGCCGCGATCGCCCGACGCTGTGGATCTCATCGGCGAAGAAGGTTTTGAACTAAAACCAGATTTGCCGCAAGATGTCAAGACAGAATTAGCTTGGGCATCGCATTTGTTGCTTACTAATACAGTGACGCGATCGCTTGTAGTTTACTATCAAGGCAAAGTTTTATTGCGCCGGGGCATTTTGGGCGTTAACCCAGAAGTGAAACCGGGGCCAATTTTGCAACGGGTGCTGGAAAAACAAAAGCCAGTTTATTTAGTTGATTTGAAGGCTTATCCAGGAAAAATTGAGTTTGTTTATTTGCCTGAAAATACCCAAGGGGTAATTTGTCAGCCCCTTGGTAATAAAGGCGCGATAATATTAGGAGCAAATACGCCTCGCAGTTATACCAAGCAAGATGAAACCTGGATCGAGGGAATTGCTGAAAAAATAGAAAATACGCTAAGTAATTGTTTAGATAATGTCGCTCCCGCTGAGATCTAAAAAACTATGGTGATTCTGTACTGGCTCCTACTTTTCCTGATGCTTGTTGGCATTGTCGGTGCTGTGGTTCCTGGAATTCCGGGATCGAGCTTAATTTTGATCGCTATTGTAGTCTGGGGTGCGGTTACAGGTTTCAGTTCTCTCGGCGTGCCGTTAGGCGTGGCGATACTGGTTTTGCTGCTGAGTATTGGCATAGATTTTTTAGCTACTTACTGGGGAGCCAAACAAGCAGGCGCTAGTAAGTGGGGGCAAATAGGAGCGATCGCGGGCTTATTTATAGGAATTTTTGGTTTGCTGCCAGCTTTGCCCATTGGTGGGCCGCTGTTGGGGATTATAGCAGGGCCATTAGTGGGGGCGATTATTGGCGAATTTCTCTATCGACGCGAGTTGGAATTCGAGCCTAGAGCTAAGTTAGCACTTAAAGCTGGTTTGGGGATTGTGTTAGGTTCGCTGATTGGAAATTTGATTCAGGGAGTGTTAGCGATCGCCACTGTTGTGGTCTTTGTGTTCGCAACTTGGCCCCCAACAGCAGGATTGTAATTGCCCTATTCCTTATAGCGTATTTCTTTTTGCATACCATCTCATAGTGTGTTAACCTTTGCCTAGCCTTAGCAAGAGCTGAAAGTCCGGCAATATCATGTTTTTGTCCGGATTTAGGGCTATTCAGGCGTAGTATGAGAAAGACTTTGGGTGGTGTGAGGAAAACTACTGTGGGTCGTCCAGACCTTTTAGCCCTAGCAAAACAGGGCGACGAGAGCGCGATCGCTACTCTAATTAATATTGCTTCGCAGAAACACGGTTTAACCGCCACAGTCAGCCGAAACGGTAGCTGCTTGCATGTGGTGCTGGTGTCTGCTCAAGTGCCAGAACAATACCCATGCATCCGCTTGATTTATGATGGGATGCAACGGCTGGGCAGCCCATATATAGACTGCGTGCGCGTTTACGGGCGACAAAGCGATCGATATTGGCATAACTGGACAATTAAGTTAAACCTACGCGAACCTCTTTCTTCGCATTTATCTCCAACCGAGACTTTAATCGCAGCCACGACTGCAAGCCCAGAATCGATACAAATTGAGATGCAGCCCTCGGCTGTAACGAGCGATCGCAAACCAAAAGTTATACAAACAAAGTACCGAAAAAAGCAGCAGCAAAAACAATTATTGCGGTTATTAGGCTGCATCGGCTGGGTGCTGATAGCGACGGGAGGTTATCTCGTCGGCGCTCAACTCAATTCCCAAGAAGCCAGGAATTCTAAAAAACCTTCGCGGAATACGCCATCTAGTTTAGTGGCAAAAAAGCCACCAGCAAGCAAGAAGCCTAAAGTTAAAGAACTCCGCAAATCTGCGGAAAGTTTAGAAGGTTTTTCTGCATTAGAACCAATATCTAGAAACCCCGATACAGCTATTACCATAAAAGCCGTAGGAGACATGGTTCCTGGTACAAAGCTTTCTCGCAAACGGACACAAAACATTGGCAATGACATCATATTTAAAGGCGTCAAACCCTATTTGCAAGGCGCTGATATTTTATTTGGCAATTTTGAAAGTACATTAACCAACTATACCAAAAGCCCCAAAGATACCAAGCGTGAAAGGGTTCATGCCTTCCGCACGCCGCCAGAATATGCAAAGCTGTTGAAAGACACGGGTTTTGATGTTTTAAGTGTTGCTAACAATCATTCATTAGATTATTCTTTAGTAGGTTTTGCCGACACTATAAAAAATATAGAGAAGGCAGGAATGAAATATGTTGGCAAGAAAAATCAAATACTATATTTAAATGTTAAAAATATTACCGTCGCTTTTATTGGTTTCAGCCATTCGGATTTTCACAATTCCATAAACGATCTACCTGCGGCAAAAGCTTTAGTAGAAGAAGCCAAGAAAACTGCCGAAATTGTCGTGATATCAGTTCATGGTGGTGCTGAGGGAATCGACGCAGCTAGAGTTAAGAATAAGCAGGAAATATTTTATGGAGAGAATCGAGGAAACATGGTTCTCTTTGCCAGGAGCATGGTAGATTACGGAGCAGATTTGATTTTAGGACATGGCCCCCACGTTGTCAGATCTGTAGAAGTTTATAAAGGAAAATTGATTGCATATTCTTTGGGCAATTTTGTAGGAGACGGAGCGTTATCTACTAAAGGAGTGCTGAGTAATTCGCTAATTTTAAACGTGCAATTAAGCAAAGAAGGAAATTTTGTTGCTGGAAACATTATTCCTGTTTATTTAAATAGCCAAGGAATCCCCCAACCAGATAATAAGCTTCGCAGCGTAGAAATGCTTCGCAGTTTAACTAAAAAAGATTTTCCAAATACGCCAATTACTATAAATGAAAAAGGGGAAATTTCAAAAGAATAGTAAGAGCGATCGCGTTATAATCTTCCCCAACCCATCTATTGCAAAGAGAGGGGCTAAGATTTATTGCCCCTTTGCTGCAAGGTAAAAGGGTTTGCGTGTTAGGTTTACCTTGAAGTATTAAAGCGCATTTTTGATTTAATATCAAATATATTTAACTATAAAAAATGAATTAAACAACTTCATAGCGTAGGTTGGCTTGAGGCACGCAACTCAAAATTGGCAAAAGGTTTATGGGTTTCGCTTGCAATCTACCCATCCTAAAATAACCTGAGTTCGGGTTAAGCAGAAGGGAGAAAAAAGGCATCGATATTGAGAGAAGGCTTCTTAGGACGAAGGCAATAGGCAATCAATTAAACTAATCAGGGGACGAGCGTGTAAAGCTTTGGTGTAATGACTTTTAGCTTACTTGCTTGTCCCTTTCTTATCCCGAACTCACGTTACATATAAATCGCACGGCTCAGACGAACCCCGAAATCGGCATCCGGATTTGTCGTGGCGTCACCAAGCCGCTCTTGCATCACTGCAACTGCTAAGTCCCGGCGCTTTGGCGATCGTGATGCGTCGGCAGATGCCAGCGCTGCCGCCATCTGTTCGCGCGTGAGATCGGTGCAGTAGCAGGGCGTGCCTGGTTGCTGACGCCACGAATCGGCGAGCGTGCCGGCGTCGAAAGCATCAAGCCCGGTGTCTTCGACGAGCGCCATCGCCACGGAGCGATCGTTCTCGCGGTCAGCAGCCACAGGGAGGGCAATACGGTCAGGACTTCCAGCAGGCTTGCCCTTAGTGGCGAAGGAGCCGGACCCGATCGCGTTCCACGCCTTGGCGATTGGCCGGCCTAGCTGTTGGGCTACCCAAAGGCTCTCAACCTGCCCGGCCTTGATGGCATCGATCTTGTCGTCGCGGTGGGGATAGTAATTGGACGTGTCGATGACGACTGTCTCGGCTGGTAGGTTAGCGATTAGCGGCGCGATTGTGGGAATGCGGTTGAGAGGGATCGAGAGGATCACCGCGTCAACGTCCTCCACCGCTTGGGCCGTCGAGACCGCGCGTGCGCCATAAGCCAGCACATCGGCCTCGATCGTCTCTGGGCCGCGAGAGTTGGCCACCTTCACGTCGTGTCCGGCCTCAGCCAGTTTGCGTGCCAAAGTCTTCCCGATATGACCAGTACCCAAGATCCCGATGTTCATTTTCTTCGTGTTACTCATGGTAAATCCTCCGTGTAAATCTTCCGTTTTGAATGTGAATGTCTGATAGTGAATGTCTGTTAATTGTGGAAAGTCACGCTTTCTTCGATAGGGGCCTTGTCGATCCGGTAGCGATTGGCGGTGGCCGCCTTGTCGGGATAGCCGAACGAGATACCGAACAGCATCTTCAGGGACGGATCGATGCCCAACAGCTCGCGGATCGTGTCGGCGTAGAAGCCGAGCATCGTCTGCGGTATGCCGCCAAGTCCGTGCGCCGTCAGCGACAGCAACAACGTCTGAGCGTACATTCCGATGTCGCCAGCCACTCGCACATCGTCGCCAAAGGAAGGCATGAAGAGCAACGCGGCGTGCGGCGCACCAAAAAATTCCAGATTGTATCGCGATGCGAGCCGGCGATCTTCGGTCGCCTCGCGCGGGACGCCAATCGCCTGATAGTAGGCCGCCCCTTGCGCCTTTGAGCGCTCGCTGTAGACGCCGCAAAAATCGGCGGTGGAGAAGCTGAAGTCCGGTGTCATCCGACCAGCCTCGTCGTCCGCAAGGAGAGCCTTGCTGAGCGCGTCGCGTGTCGCGCCGGAGACGATGTGAACCTGCCAGGGCTGGGTGTTGCAGTTCGAGGGTGTGCGTTGTGCGTCTTCCAGAACCGAGCGGAGCACAGCGTCGGGGACAGGGGTTGGCAGGAAACTCCGGACAGAATGACGCTCACGCACAGTCTCTTTAAAAGACAATGTTTGCGACGGCCCGTTTGCTAATTCGATGGTGCTGCTTGTTACAGGTGTTGTATTTGACATGGTGAATCCCAAAAAGGTGGTCATTCGGTAATCCAGTCGGGGGCGTTGGCTGAACGGGGATGACCTAGCCCGTTCAAGGTGTCGCGAAGCTCGGCAACGTCTTCATCGGAGAGACGGCAGGCCGTCTCGATCTTTTCAGGGATCGAGCACGCTGCCTCGCGAAGTGCCTCGCCCGCTTCTGTCAGATCGATAAGAACGCGGCGTTCGTCCAGCAGGTCACGAGTGCGCGTCACCAACCCCGCGCTCTCAAGGCGCTTTAAGAGGGGCGTCAAGGTTCCGTTATCCATACCGAGTTCTTGCCCTACTTCCCCAACAGTGCGCGGGGTGCCCTCGTAGAGAGCGAGCATGACCAGAAACTGAGGATAGGTCAGGCCCAAAGGCTCAAGAAAGGGCCGATGAAGCCGAATGACGCGGTTCGACGCACTATAGAGGGCAAACGAAAGCTGCCTCCCCACCTGTCGCCGTTGGTTGATGTTCGAGTTGTTATCCATTTAAAAATCCAGTCATCAACTATTATATTGTGTACTGTATAATCGTGCAATACCTATAATTCACTTTTTTTCTGGGTTTTCTACGGTGAACCCTATAAGCGCGTGTTTCATCGGGCGTGAAATTGGCGTTTCGCCGGCTTTGGCTTGGCTCACCGCTTGAGCATGAGGCGGATCGTGGACACGTATACGAAGGTGCTGCCGCTAGGCGGCAGCGCCTCATAATTTTTGCTCAGACGCCGATTGTGACCCAGTGGGGCGAAAGTGCGTTCATCCTAAAAAGCCTTCTCTCAATATCGATGCCTTTTTTCTCCCTTCTGCTTAACCCGAACTCAGGTTAAAATAACAGACCGTTTATATAAAGAGAAAATCCGGCTTAAATTTAATCAGCCGGATGTTGGGCGTAATACAACTAAATTGCTAAAGCTAATCCCTGCTTTTCTCACTGAGAAGAATTAGAATTGGCACTGTTCAAAGTTCTAACAGTAAAAACTTGCGGCGGCGTAGAATCTGGAGGATAAATAAAGTCTACCTGCACCGACCTGCGGCTTGCAGGTGGTATCACGAGCGACACTAATGGTTCCAAAACCTGACCAGTTTTGTGCCACAAATGCACGTAGCGAGTCTTTTCCGCACCTTGGTCATCTTTGTAACGCAGGCGGACGCTACCTCGGAAATAAGGAAAATCGAGCGCTGGTTTGCGGAAACGCAACCCTTGTTTAGTTAACTTGTCTTCCTTTAAAGGTGTTTCCAGGGTTAAAGCAACAGTCTGGCTTTGTTTCGTAGGATTGTAGAGGGGCAAGCTGAGGTTGTACTCTACAGCATAGTTACCGTGAGATTCGTAGGCTGTATCGGGATAGCGCACTAGCATCTTTGCCGTTTGCACTTGAGCAGTGCCCAACTGTCCGCCTCGGAGGGTACTGATGCCGTAGGAAACTGCTTTGCCTTGCTGAGGAATAGTGAAATCCTTTGCAGCAGGACGGTCGGTTAACTGCGCCTTCCATAGAGAACCGTCGGCGACTCCAGCAACGCGACCGTAAATTAGTTGACCGGATGCTCCAGGAACGGTAGGGGCTTTATCACGCGGGCCTGATAAACTGCCTGTATCTAGTAAAGCTTGCCATTCTTCGAGGGTGGGCGGTCGGTCATTACCAGCAGCATTTTTCTTAGCAAACATGGTCATACTAGCTGCATAAATTTTGCCGCTACTACGCACCCGAATTAAGGCAGAGCGACCATTCTGGGGTTTTTCTAGATTTCTGACTGGTGTGGGAAGATTCATCAACATCCGGCTTTTACCTGGGGGAATCACCAGTTTTGCCGGAAAATCAGCTTGTCTTTTTCCTTTAAGTACGTCATGGACGGCGCGATCGCCTGGGCCAGCATAACTGGTATTTTCTGGATTTTCTACATAAGGGGGCAATTTTATATAAGGTGCATCAGCAGTTAAATAAGTCGCTGCTTGCAACACATCTACCGTAACTGGTTGTTTGCTGGGATTGTGCAGAATTACCCCCAGATAGAAGGTTTGCAAATCCTTGGGATTGATTGTTTGGTGGTGAATAAATAAGTCAAATCGCCCCTGAAAAGGAAAATTTAGGTGAGCTGTTGGGACTTTTTTCCCAGTTGGGGGAAAGGTAGAGAGCAAAATTCCCTCTGTTTTCACCCATTCTGGACTATTGCTGTTGAACATAGGCACGCTGTCCAGCTTGCCAGGTAAAGGTCGCACTTCCTGGGATTGAAAAATTTCCTGGGGTGCTGGTAAAGGAACCGCTTGAGCAATAACTGCTGAATCTCGTTCGCGATCGCGGCTTTCTCCACGAAATGCGTTTTCTGTGTAACCTCCTGGAAAAGGCCCACATCCAGCAATGCTACTTGCTAATCCAATTAGGATGGCAAGAGGGGCAACCAATTTATGTTTAAGCTGAACAGTTGGCATGATGGTTTAACTTCAGCAAAGGGCGATTCGCTAACGCTTCACGCGCTGTATTTAATCCTCTCCCGGTTTGACTTGATGCGCCATCGCCTTATCGGGTGAGCGATTATGGGTGAATCAGACGCTTTCAAGGAAACCTGACCAGTTGTTTTAACTACAAGTTCCTTGGCTTCCTAGTTACAGAAAAGCGCGATCGCGAAGCGCTGCTGCGTCAGCGAAGCGAAGTGCTTCAGCACGTTAGCGCAGATCGCTATTTGCTCCCGACTAATGCCAAATTTATGTCGAGGAGAGTTATTAATCGGGTAAAAGACCAAACTTATAATTATCGAGAATTGCGCCAAGTTTTTTAGCATACGCAGCACTGGACAAGTTGGCTACTATAACAGACTGCAAAGCATTGCCAGCGCGATCGTAAATAGCTGCGGCAAACCTTGAAGGGTCATGTCGCGCCCGATAATAAATACCATCAGGTGAGTCGGGATGTTGCCACAGCGCTAGTGCCCATCGTCGCGCAACATCATGGGGTACTTCTGTAGTTAGTCGTGCAT
Organism: Microcoleus sp. FACHB-831; assembly: GCF_014695585.1. NCBI lineage: Bacteria > Bacillati > Cyanobacteriota > Cyanophyceae > Oscillatoriales > Microcoleaceae > Microcoleus > Microcoleus sp. FACHB-831. The sequence continues at coordinate 30,802 of NZ_JACJON010000030.1, forward strand.
CAGCACCAAGGTGAGCAAGTCCCGCTCCTGTTAAATCTACAAATTTGAGCGATCGCATTGATTCTATTCGCGAAATGCAGACTTTGTTGAGTGCGCTGGCTGTAATTGTATTAATGCCAGTAGATTGACCGAATGTTTCAATAAAACAGCATTCTTCGTCATCTCCCATATATAAAACGCCGTATTCTTTATCTGGAGCAGTGAAGCGATTTTCCCCTGTAAATCCGAAGTAAAGGGGACTGTATTTGGTTTGATGAATGCGAAACCAAGGCTTGCTCAGAGTTACAATTGGCAGCGATCGCTTTCCTAGATCCGCTGGTGGTTCGGGATGATGTTCCGGGTTCACGCCGCACCGTGCTTCCCGTACTCGCGTGCAGCTTCAATTACTGCTTCTACATCACCGCGCAGCAGCAGCGTTAATGGTGATTCGCCATTTAAGCGCGTATTGCCATTTAACATAAAGGCTGTTTGCATCCAGGGATCTTGGTCGTGCAATTCGGCTAGTACAGACTCAAGTCCTGCAAGCGTACCCCCCTGTGCAAATTGCCAGACGGGATAAACATAGCCGCGCCTTCCCATAGACAAACCAATGAGTTGCCCTTTTTTACGCCGTTTATCGATAGCCTGACGCGAGATGTTTAATATTTCTGCTGCTTCTTGGCTGGATAAAACTCCACCATTAGCATTGAGCAGTTGTTCTCTAGCTCTTAGTCCGCGCACTCTTGCAGCAGCTAGCGGATCGCTCTCGATCAACATTTCGCCAAATTCTGGCATTTCCAGTAAACGCAACAGCACTTCACTGTCAGAGGAAGCCTTTGCCGCCAGTTCTGGGGAAGTTCGCTCTAAAAGACTGGCTAAACCGTTGAGTGCCCTACTGACGAGGATACGCTTAAGCGAGGAGTTTTTGCCGTTTAGATTCGCTGTTGCGTCTCCTTCGTCATTTGGCGACATATCTTGGATAGCTTCTTCAAAGAGCATCCGCGTTTCAGCTAGCATAGTCTTTACTCTTGGTTGACTAAGTATAGTCTAGCAATCTTAAAAATACTTTGTAAACTTAGGTAGCGATCGCTTGATATTCCTATTGCAAGCTAAATGAGAAGAAATAGGCGATCGCTCTTTTGCATCCTCAACGCGATCGCTGCTTTTATGCGTATTAATTAAGGAGCGATTGTTCCTATTGAGACGCAAACCGATGACTTAAGGTATAGAAACACTGGCAAGCTGCCTATTTACGTCAAGAAGCGATTTGCTAGGAGCAACAACGCTATTAGCAAATACCGCGATCGCTCCCTAAGCGAGTGGCGATAATAGTGAACAAAAACAGTATTAATAGCTATGCTAAAGTTTAACTCTGTCTGCTTCGCGTCTACACCCAATAGTCGCGAAGCGACTCAGCTGGGCTAAAAACCAGTCTCAATCGCAAACACAAGACTCTTAGACCCCAGCTTGCAATCTGCGAAGATCGCGCCTATGGAAGCATCTTTTGAACTAACCTTGCAGATGGTCATGGCCGTCATCGCAGGCATAACTGCCCAAGTGTTGGCCGAATTCCTCAAAGTGCCCAGCATCGTCTTTCTGCTGCTGTTTGGCATCCTGCTTGGTTCAGATGGCATTCGCCTGCTACACCCCCATATGTTGGGGAGCGGTCTCGAAGTCATTGTGGCGCTGACAGTGGCAGTAATCTTATTCGAGGGTGGACTAAACCTAGAACTGCGAGACTTGGGTCGCGTATCCGGTAGCCTCCGCAACCTCGTCACGCTTGGCACCCTCATCACCCTGATTGGCGGCGGGATGGCAGCGCACTGGTTGGGCGAATTTCCTTGGCCCATTGCCTTTCTCTACGCTTCCCTAGTAGTTGTAACGGGGCCAACAGTCATCAGCCCCCTGCTGAAGCAGGTAAAAGTAGATAGGCAAGTCGCCACCCTATTAGAAGGCGAAGGTGTCTTAATCGACCCAGTGGGCGCTATCCTAGCCGTTGTCGTGCTAGACACCATTTTGAACGTGGATACCGACCCGATAGAAGCTTTTATTGGTCTTATCTTGCGTCTCGGCATTGGCGGCGGTATCGGTGCTTTTGGTGGCTGGTTGCTGGGATGGATTCTCAAAGAGGCCAAATTTCTATCAGAAGACCTGAAAAACTTGGTAGTTCTAGCAGGTTTGTGGGGGATGTTTGGTTTGGCGCAAACTATCCGCAGCGAGGCGGGGTTGATGTCAACCGTCGTCGCCGGAATTGTGATGAAAGCCTCCTCGGTTCCCGATGAGCGATTATTGCGTCGCTTTAAGGGACAATTAACAATTCTAGGCGTGTCGGTCTTGTTCGTGCTGCTAGCTGCCGACTTGTCGATGGCCAGCGTTGTTGCTTTGGGGTGGGGCAGCTTTTATACGGTACTAGCGCTAATGTTTATCGTGCGCCCGATTAACATCTGGCTGTGTACTTTAAATAGCGGGATGAACTGGCGGCAAAAGTTATTTTTATGCTGGATTGCTCCTAGAGGGATAGTCTCGGCCTCTGTTGCTTCCTTGTTTGCCATTTTGCTGACCCAAAGGGGAATCAACGGCGGCGACTCTATCAAGGCTTTGGTCTTCCTCACCATAATGATGACAGTGTTTTTGCAAGGGCTGACGGCGCGCTGGGTGGCTAGCTGGCTGCAAATCACTTCTCATGAAGCAACTGGCGCAGTAATTATCGGTTGCAATCCCCTCAGCCTTCTGATTGCTCGTTTGATTCAGGAAAAGGGCGAATCCGTAGTGCTGATCGATACAGACCCGGAGGCTTGCCGCAAAGCTGAAGAGGAAAATCTGCGCGTGTTTTTAAGTAGCGGTTTGGATACTGAAGTTCTGGAAGAAGCTGGACTCGACTCGATGGGGACTTTCCTGGCGATGACGAGTAATGGTGAGGTGAATGTAGTTCTGGCGCAACGAGCAGCAGAGGAGTTTCGCCCGCCTCGCGTTTTGGCAGTATTTCCACGCGATCCACAGGCTAGTACGCTGCCTACCAATTCTAAGGTTAATCAAGCTTTTATTCCTGACTTGCCGATTAAGACTTGGAACCAGTATCTCAGCGAAGGGCAGGTGAAGTTGGGAAAAACGGCGCTGAGAGAGGATGGTTTTGCTTTTCAACAGGCTCATCTGCAAGCATTAATTCGTTCTGGTGAGTTAGTACCACTTTTGGTGGAACGGGATGAACGGCTTCAGGTGATGCCAGCGACAGAGGAGTGGCTAGTGGGCGATCGCATTATTTATGTGTTGCACGATCCTCGACCGAATCTGCTGAAGCGTTTGTCGGGTGCGAGTCCCTCTTCTCCTCTGACGCTGGAAAAGTTGCCCGAAGTTGAGGAAGTACCAATTTCTTTTGTAGCTGTAGCGAACCACCAAGAATTAAAGGAACCTCAAGCGGAAGCTACAGAAGCCTGACAAAATAAGGCAAAAGGCAAAAGAAAAAAGGCAAAAGAAAGAACAAATTTGCTGCTGCTTAAAATACCTTTTTTACTTTCTACCTTATTTCTTGGAAGTGCCGCCAGTTAAGCTTAATGGTGTAGGCTCTAACGGAGTTTCTCCATTTTCGGATTCTGTTACTAAGCTATTGGCCTCTAATTTCATTTGAAGGCGCTTTTGCTCTATTTCTTGTAAAATTATCGCTGCCAAATGGATAATAGCGATCGCGATCGCTCCTATTGATAGCACGTAGCTGTGTATGGTGTAAAAGTGTTCGACTGTCTCTGTACCAATTGCACCGCCGCCTGTCAGGATAGCTCGCAGTTGCGGGCCAATGAAAGGAATCGCCTCGATGGTTTGCAACTCAATACTAAGACGCCAGTAACCCAACTGACTCCAGTCTAAAATCATGGCTGTCCAACCTAGCGCGATCGCACTAAGCGTTAACAATATCCCGCTAATCCATGCAGTCAACCAGCTAGGCTGATACTTCCTACCCAAAAACATCACTACAATTTCTATTAGCGAAACTCCAATTAGTCCATTCCCAGCTAAATTGTGTACGGTGTGAATTAACCAGCCATTGGAAACTTCTGTGTCTATTGTTTGTAGCGAGTCATAAGCACCGCCAGCTGATGGTTCGTAGTAGTAAGCCAGCAAAATACCAGTGACCGCCGCTGTCAGACTCAACGTTACAATAGCTGTGGCTAAAATCGTAGCCAAACGTCGGAAGATGAATTCATATTTCTCGCTTTTCATGGCTTGATTTTACTTTTCTTAACTAAAAGCTTTACATTTGTTAATATGCTAGCGAGACTCTGAAGGGAAGTTATTGCTCTAAGAGCATATTCCTGAAGAGAGAAGTAAAAAAAATATTATGAATTAGCGTTTTCTAGGTGCAAAGCGATAAAAGCTAGCGCTTGATTTAACACAAAAAAATAAAATTAAAATGCTGCTGAAGTCTGAAGGTAAAGCGCGATCGCGTTTTACATCCAGTTGCTTCCGCAGCACCATACGTTTATTATTTTTGTGTTAATTAAGCAACTGCTAATGCTTCCTGTCCGTGTTTCCGCATCAGATCCATAAGTTCGTCGCGATAGTCGTGGAATTTAGAGTGACGTTTAACCGTTTGGGTGCGTTCGGGTAGCTTAATTGTTATTTCTTTTCGCACAGTACCAGGACGCGCACCCAGAGCATAAATTCGGTTAGAAAGGAAGACGGCTTCTTCTACATCGTGGGTAATCATAAAGACTGTGATCTTAGTGCGTTGCCACAGGTCTAACATAAATTCGTGCATCGACTCTTTGGTGTGAACGTCCAATGCACCGAAGGGTTCATCCATCAGCAAAACTTTAGGTTCTGAGACAAGGGCACGCGCGATCGCCACCCGTTGCTTCATCCCACCCGATAGCTCCTTCGGCAATGCCTTGGCAAAGTTAGCCAACCCTACGACGCTAAGGTAATAGCTAGCTTGTTCGCGTCTTATCTTCTTCGGTACGCCCTGAAGCTTGAGTCCAAACTCGGTATTTTCTTGCACGCTCATCCAGGGGAAAAGCGTATAGTGCTGAAACACCATACCTCGGTCTGGCCCCGGTGCAGTGACGCACACTCCATCAACTCTGACTTCCCCAGAGGTGGGCTTATCAAGTCCGGCAATTTGTCGCAGCAGGGTAGATTTGCCCGACCCCGATGCTCCCACAGCGCAGATAAATTCCCCCTGTTTAATGGTCATGTTAATGTCTTTGAGGACAACTAATTTTCCATTTTTTGTCTCAAATTGCTTGTGCAGGTTGTTGATTTGCAGATACATAAATTAAGCCTCTTAAACACAAATTAGATTTCGCAATTAATAAAATAAACAAATAACGATATATTTTTAATTTTAATTGCCTCGCGAGCGTTTATTCTCTCCATAAGCGACGTTGGCAAATAACTATCGTTGTTGACTTGCCCATTTGCACGAAACACGTAGGAAATATTGAAATATTAGATCGAATGCCAGCCCAATTACACCAATTACAATTAATCCAACAAAAATCTCATCAGTCCTTAAAAACCTACCTGCTATGCTAATTCTGCGGCCTAAACCTTCATTTGCAGCAATCAATTCTGAAACAATTACTAATTGCCATGCTGCTGCTAAGTTGATACGGCAAGCATCAAGAATTCCAGGCAAAACGTGGGGAAAAATAACCTGTAGTAGCGCTTGGTTGCGATCGCCTCCTAAAATGTAGGTTGCTTCAATCAAGTCTTTTGATACGAATTTCACCGTATCCATCACCATCAGGGAGTTAAAGAAAAATACCCCGATGAAGATGAGGGTAATTTTGGGTTCCTCTCCTATGCCCAAATATAAAATTAACAAAGGAATGAATGCAGGCGCAGGCATATAGCGCATTAACCCAAAAAGCGGTTCTAGCAAGGCGCGGATGCTAGCAAAACTGCCCATCAAAACCCCAACTGGGATAGAAAAAGCTGCTGCAAATATAAACCCTACGCCAACGCGCCACAAACTTGCGACGGTATCTTTGAGGAGTTCGCGAGTACTCCACAACCTGCCAAATGCCTCAAGTACTTTACCCGGTGAAGGCAAAAACTGAGGGTCTATGTTTCCAAATGTTGTCGCCAACCACCATAACAGCACTGGAAGGGCAATAGATGTAGCCATTAATACTGTGCTGAGGGGTTTGGGAATGTCTTCAGCAAGTCGCCAAAAAACCGTTGAATTAAGTTTTTTATGCTGGATGTAATCTCGAATCGAATCAGGGTTTTGACTCATAATGGTTTTGGATTTTAATATATTTATTGGCAGCTATTATCATTCCTTACGGGCTAATCGGTGATGATGTTTTAATCTTTTCTGCGTAGGCTTTGACAAAGCGATCGTCAAATAATTTGCTAATGTCAGATTGACTTTTTGCTAGACCCACTTCTGTAAGAAACTTGTTCATTTCCTGAGCTGCAAATTGTAGCGAACCCAAATCGTTACCTACTTGGAAAGCTTTTAGGTTTTCCTCTACCGTGAAAATCTTAGTGCCATCAGCATAATCTTTGTATTCACTAACAGGAACCCCTGCTCGTTTAGCCATAATTTCATAGGCTTTGTTTAGATTTGCCTTCATGTAGTCCAAAGTGACAAACCAGGAATCAACTAATGCCTGCACGCGGTCGGGATGTTCCTGCACAAATTTGCGCGTGAATACTAGATGATCGGAAATTGCTCCGGGAAAGTCTTTGGAACTGAATAATTCTTTACTACCTTGACGCTTCAATGCCTGAGTGGTGAAGGGGGCAAATACCGCCGTCGCATCGACTTGTCCTGCTACAAATGCTGCGGCGGATTTGCCTGTTTCTAAAGGTATAAATTTTATATCTTGCCTCTGTAAACCTGCTTTCTTCAGTCCTAGCAGTAGCAGAAAATGATCTACCGTGCCTTCCTCTGCGGCTACTTTTTTGCCTTTTAGGTCAGCGATTGAGTTAATACCCTCCCGGACGATAACTTTATCGTTACCAGTGGAGTTGTCATTTACCAGTACAATGACTTGATCTGCGCCACCCGATAGGGAGCTAACTGTATCTCCCAGCGTTTGACTGTTGGCATCTATTTGTCCCGCAGTTAGGGTGCTGATAGATTCGAGGTATCCGTCGAACCACTTGAGGTCTACGGGGACTTTATTTGCCTGAAAAATTCCTTGTTCTTGCGCTACTTGCCAAGGAAACCAACCGGGCCACGCGCTGAATCCTAGACGGACTGAACTAGCAGTTACTTTGGTATTGGACTCGATTTCAGTCGTTGTTTTGATATACGTTGCAGGATTAACGCAACCTACAACAAAAATTAATCCAGCTAGAAAAAGGATGCAGAAGGATAGGGGCGATCGCACTTTCATACTATCTCCTTAGACAGAGATTTTTAGCGAGTTGCCAGATGTTTGTTTTTGGCGATTGGGAATGATGATTTTTTAGAGCGGTTGCTTATGTGTAGCAAATAATGTACCCACCGCTTTGTTATTTCTGTTACAAAATCCTGCTGTTGGGTTAAATAATGCAAAACCCAATATTTTTACAGCTTTTGCTCCTCAATTTCTTTGAGTATTGCAATAATGCCCATGGTAAATTCCTGGGCGGACAAGATGCCCACCCTGCAAGACTAAACTAAGGAACCGCGAAGACGCAAAGAGCGCGAAGAAAAGAGCGGAAGAGAGAGTTCACGAATGATTTAGGATTGCTATAAACTTGTTATATTTTCAATGAACAGTGGATAGTTGATGTTGAGCAGTGGGCGACTGATTAATCTGAGAGCGTAACCAATCAAACCAAGCATCTAACCCTTCTCCTGTCTTGGTAGATACAGGAATAATGGCTACGTGAGGATTCATCTGTCGGACGTTTTCCACAATTTGATTCACGTCAACATCCAGATGGGGTGCTAAATCCATCTTGGTAATCAACAAGCAATCCGCTTCTTGAAACATTACCGGATATTTCAAGGGCTTGTCTTCGCCCTCTGTCAAACTCAACAAGGCAACTTTAGCGTGTTCGCCCACTTCAAATTCAGCCGGACAAACTAGATTGCCAACGTTTTCTACAAGTACAAAATCAAATTCCGCAGGGTTGTATTCATGGGCTAAGCGATGAATCCCACCCGCAACCATTTTGGAGTCCAAATGGCAAGAACGACCTGTATTAATCGCAATCACCGGAACGTTGTATTTGCGGAGGCGATCCGCATCCAGTTCCGTAGTCATGTCGCCCTCAATTACTGCAATTTTGTATTCGTTTGTGAGGACGGCTAGGGTTCTTTCTAGCAATGCAGTTTTACCTGCACCGGGGCTGCTCATAACGTTGAAGCAAGTGATGCCCCATCGATCAAAATGGGCGCGGTTGTGGTCTGCTCCTTCCTGATTAGCATGGAGCAAGTTAATTCCTAAAGCAGCGTCAAACGTTTGATGCATATGTTTCGGCAGAGTCAGAACAATATTCAATTCGGTCAATTTTTAGCTCTCGCCCAGAGCGAATATCTTCCATTGGCGCTCGACAGCTTGGACAAGCGTATTGAATGCCAATTTCAGGACGATATTCTTGCTGACAAGGATGGCAAAAAGCAATTAAAGGAATTTCCCTAATTACTAAGGTTGCTCCTTCTAAGAAAGTGTTGCGGGTCTGGACTTCAAAGGCGAATTGTAAACTCACAGGTTCGACACAGGTGAACTGGCCGACTATGAGATGAATGTGGGAAATTTTGGGTTGCTCTGGTTGCGCTTCCCACCAATTTCGCACAGTCACAATTAACGCCTTTGTCATGTCGGTTTCGTGCATAGCCGATTTTTGATTTTGGATTTTCGATTTTGGATGGGTTGATTTTCGTTCCCAGGTTCAAGCTGGGAACGAAATCCGGGAGGTTCTACCTCCTTTATCCTCGTTACCTCCTGCCTTCTTTACGTCCAGTCCACGAGTTCAGGTTCTGACTCTGGGAAAATGTAGGGGGCTTTCTGCTTACGTGGCAACTGACCCGACACTACTAAATGCGCCATGGTGTCGCAGATTACTCTAGTTGCCATTAGTGAGGTCATATCGCTAATGTCGTAGGGGGGAGAAACTTCCACTACTTCTAGGCCGCATACGGGTGCTTTCTGCACAATTTTGGCTAGCAAACTCAGGGCTTCGCGAGGCAGCAAGCCACCGGGTTCCGGCCAACCAGTACCGGGTACAAATCCAGCGTCGAGGCAGTCGATGTCAAAGCTGATCCACACGCAATCTGTACCATCGAGGGCGCGTTCTAAGGCGAAGTCTGCGGCTGCATCAATTCCCTTTTCTACGATGTCAGTAACGGTGAGGATGTTGGTGGCGCGATCGCGACAAACTTTTACCCCATCGCGAGGCACTTGCCAGCCACCAATGCCCAGTTGTACCAAGTTCTTGGCGGGAGCATTCTTGATGTTGGTGGCGTGGAACCAAGGACAGGTGTGCATCCTTTCGTCCAAGTCTGTTTCTTGGGTATCTACGTGGCGATCGAAGTGGATAATACCCACTTTTTTATCACCCAAGTGCCGACAAATACCGCGCACGGTAGGGAAACCAATAGAGTGGTCGCCACCCAGAATAATCGGGAAAGCACCAGAGTTGAAGATGTGGGCAATGCCCTTAGAAATTTGGTCAAATGATTTTTCGTTGTTGGCGGGAATAGTGAAGATATCGCCGACATCGCAAAGGGTGATTTGTTCGCGCAGGTCAACCCCTAATTCAAAGTTGTAGGGGGTGTAGAGTGCAGAGATGCGCCGAATTCCTTGCGGCCCAAAACGGGTTCCGGGACGATAGGTGGTTCCGGAGTCGTGAGGAACGCCGACGATGGCTACATCGTATTCTCCAACTCTGCGAACGTCTTCGAGGTAAGGTGCTTTGAGGAAAGTGTTGATGCCTGCGTAGTGGGGTAGTTCGCCACGAGAGAAGGTAGGAATCCGGCGATCGCGTATACTCTCTGCTGCTTCTAATCCGTATTCCAGCCCTTTCGATACTTCCTGTTGCCACCCCGACATTGGCAGCCTGGTTTCCAAATCTAAGGCACGTTGCGCTTGGCTTGGGAAGTCCCCATTATTTGTAGCTGGGCTTTGAAATATGGGGTTTTCAGGAGAATTTTCAGTCATTTGGCACCCTAGCGCGATTTTCAAAACAACATTTTTGGAGCAGATTCACTTGCTTGCCTCCTGAATGCCAACGAAGAAAGCCCAGGAGAACAAGTTCAGCCTTATAGACTGATATGTTCCTCCCGGGCTTTTCTCCCGCCGTGTGGCTAGCTAATCCTTCAAAAAACTATAAATTCTGAAGCGGCCAGCTGCTTCTCTTGGACCAGCATTTAGAGCGATGCAATTTTATTTATTGCTCTGTCTAAACCGGAACCCTAGAAGCTATAAAATTCTTAGTTTCTACTGGCTCTGTAAATTGCCCTAAAACAGTTTAAGCTTTGACGGTACAAACTACAGAACAGAGATACTTGGAACTTTATTGAGAACTTATTCTAGATATTACTTGCTTAAATTACCAGTGAGTTAAGCCCTAAAATGTATTTAAAGTTACTAAATTTCACGCCAATACTCTATTTTACGTTCAATATAAAGTTATCTAACAAATAAACTCGCTTTTGCGGCTATATGCAGAATGTGGATTGCCATGTCCAGCATTCGGGTTAAAAATGTCAGCTGATTTGTAAGAGAAGTTGTTTTAAGGAACCGCGAAGACGCACCAGCGGAGCGAAGCGCGTCAGCGCGTTAGAGCGCGAAGGAAAGAGTAGAAGAGAGAGTTCACAACTAATTTAGGATTGCTATTAAAACCTACCCTTGAGGGTTCTTTCTCCCCCTTCCGGATTACAGGAAGAGGGTGGGGTTAGCCGCTTAAGCCAAATAGGACGCCCAAGATTGTATAACTTCAGGCGAACCATACCAAATGCCAGGAGTTCTAGGCGAATGCTTGACACCTTCTATGACAAGATTGGTTGCTCCCTCCAGATGAGCAGCTTCAATAGGAGTAATGCCGTCTCCCCAAGTTTCACCATTTCCGCAAGTTAATTTATAACTGCTATGGGCTAGCCACTGTCCCGGGCGCCTAGCACCGAAAATAGACTTACCAGCAACACAGACATAGCGCACCTTGGGGTAAAAAGCTCCTGGATAGTTCATCTTGACAAAATCTAGATTCTTGCGAGTCCAGCGTTCGCCACTGATATGGGGAGTTCCCAGCGTAACTAGAGTAGAGACATAAGGGTGAGCGTGCCATAAGCCAGCGTCATCTGTGACATCGCCGTGAATTGAATAAGGCAGTTCTCCCATATAGATGCGGGAAATCCAACCGCCTGCTGAGTGACCGATCAAATTAATTGCAGAAGCGTTGTATTGCTGCAATGCTTGTTTTACAGTCATGTCGAGGAGGCGCAAAATGGGTATCATCGACCGTCCTCCTACGGTGGGCACCCAGTCGCGGAAGCGGATTGGTACTGTTAGGGTAGGGAAGCCCAACTGTTCTAAGGATTGTTGTAGGGGTAGGTAGGCGATCGCGCCTTCCAAATAACCGGGTAAAATTACAGTCGGCAATGGCATTTTGAATTTAGGATTTTTAGATTCTATTGTGCAAGTGGGAACTCTTTACGGTATAGGCGTTGGCCCAGGCGACCCAGAATTGATTACGCTCAAGGGACTGCGCTTGCTCAAAAGTGTACCCGTTGTAGCTTTCCCTGCTGGCGTTAATGGCAAACCAGGGATTGCCCAGCAAATTGTCGCCCAATGGTTACAGCCAGAACAAGTGCAGCTAGCTTTGACTTTCCCTTACGTGCAGGATGAGGCCGTACTAACCCAAGCCTGGCAGCTAGCAGCAGAAAAAGTTTGGCAATATCTCAAGCTAGGAGAAGAGGTAGCTTTTGTAACCGAAGGGGATAGCAGCTTCTACAGTACCTTTACTTATTTGGCTCAAACGTTGCAACATCTGCATCCTGAAGTTTTAGTGCAGACAGTGCCGGGAATTTGCTCTCCTCTAGCGGCGGCAGGTGTGTTGGGAATTCCTTTGACGATTCGTTCCCAGCGATTGGCAGTCTTACCAGCAGTGTATTCGATGGGAGAATTGGAAGCTGCGCTAGACTGGGCAGATGTGCTGGTGCTGATGAAGGTGAGTTCTGTGTATGAGGAGGTTTGGGAGGTGTTGCAGCGGCGGGGGTTGCTGGAACGCAGCTTTGTTGTGGAACGGGCGACACTACCAGAGATGGTAATTTATGAGGGTTTGAGCGATCGCCCCAACCTTAAACTACCTTACTTTTCTTTGTTAATTGTCCAAGTCAGCGCATAAGTTAATTTACTAATTTGTCTGTATAAATGGCAACCTTTAGCTCTTGTGTGCCGTCATTGAGATCTGGCCAGACAAGCTAAAAAGTGTCTACAAGGTCAATTTGCTCTTAAAATTCTGAAATTAATATTTATATTTGGAAACTAACATTAGATTGGGATGTTTATATTGATGGCGATCGCGTTGTTGTAATGCGGCGCTCGCTCCAACAGATTCCCAACCTGCCACGAAGCCTTTGGAGTTTACTGTCCCTGTTATGTCTCAGCTCTTATTGATTAAGAACCTGCCTTTCATTCTGCGTCAGCCGACTCTAGTTGCAACTGTTGGCTCGTTGGGCATCCACGCGCTAGTGGCGATCGCCCTGCCAAGTTTATCCGCCTCCTCCAAAACAGCACAGCAGGATGAGAAAGGGCAGGTGCAAGTAGTGGAGTTAACACCAGCCGAGATGAGCCGCCTGCCGCAACTAGCAACGCAGCCGCTACCGCCTAGTGCAATCCAAAACCAGCCGTTGTCGGAGTTGCCGTCGCCGCCGTTGCCACCGCCGCCGCCCCCTGACTCTAGCCTCTCAACGGTGCCCGTGCCACCGACAAGAACCTCGGAATCATCGCCACGTATAAGTTTACGGCTGCCTGCTGACGACTCGGTTAGGGAAACAACGCCTAATAGAGTCAGGGAAGAAAGCAGAACCGAGACTTCTTCAAGGTATCAAGTGTATGGCGATCGCGTCTTTAAGGGACGGAGGTTTGCTTTTAGCCCACCCAAGACAACAAGCGATCGCCAGCCACAAGGATTTAATAACAGTAACCCCAGGGAACCTCGCCCCAGCAGAAGGGTAGCTGCTTCTAGCAATCCCCCAGCGGAAAGCAAGACGCGAGTGTATGACAAGCCGATTTTTAAAGAACGGCAGTTTTCCCCTCTCGACCAACAACAGGCGCAAAGCGATCGCCTCAACGAACAAGTTGATAACAATCCTCGCCAGCCGCTTAGAAGATATGGCAAAATCCCTGGAGGGGTAGAGCCTGACACTGATTTGCCGCCTACAATTGAGCCAAGTCCCACTGAGATGGCGGCGGCACCAGAACCAAAAGCTAGCGACAAACCTACGCCAGCGCCAAACCCTACTGAGATGGCGACACCAGAACCAAAAGCTAGCGACAAGCCCACACCGCAGCCACTTCCTAGCGAAACGCCGACACCAGAACCAAAAGCTAGCGACAGGCCAACACCAACGCCAAGCCCAACCCAAACGCCTACTTCCCAACAACGTTCGCCTGAAAAAATTGCCCTCCAGACATTAGACGATCAGCGGATGGCGAGACTTAGGGCGGATATAGAGCAGCAACGAGAAGCTTTAAAGCGTAAGGATGCTAACACCATTTACAATGAAACGCAGCGAAATATCGGCGCTTCGTTGGCAAAAGTGGCTAACGAACAAGACAAAGAAACCCAGCAGAGTTTTGTCGATTTGTTGGATAAAGCGCGTAACGGGAAAGGGGAGACAATTACCATTATTGGTAGCTATCCGAGAGACGCTTGCCTGAAGAAGCTGGATGGTACTGCTAAAGTTTCTACAATAGCGGATGCTAATGGGAAGGTAATCGATGAGCCTATGATGATTGCTTCCGATTACAAAATCTTTGAGTCAGAAGCACTCTCGGCTGTTAAGAAACACACCTTTGACAAAACTGGTAAGAAAAAGCCCTACCTGGTCGAAGTTAAGTTTGAATACAAGAAGGAAATTTGTCCGCAGTTGAGCCTTCCAGAAGCCCCACCTGCGGGTTAAGGATGGGTTCCAGAAGTGCGATCGCGCTTCTAGAACTCATCCTTATTTCTCTGAACTCCGGACTATTACAACGGCTTGCAGGATAATAGAGCGTTGGACTGTTGTTACCATCCTCTATGGCTTTAGATGCAACATTTGCGGATCGGCTGCGAACTTCAGCCGATCGATTATTCCAAATCTTGGACAAATGCGCCCAGGTACGGGTGCTGGTGGTTGGCGATTTAACCCTGGATGAGTTTCTCACGGGTCAGGTGGAGCGGATTTCCAGGGAAGCTCCTGTTTTGATTATTCGCCACGAAAATACCCGGCAAGTGCCTGGGGGTGGCGCTAATGCTGTTTATAACTTGGCGAAGCTGGGAGCGCAGGTGCGGTGCGCGGGGTTTGTGGGTAAGGATGACCAAGGGCAAGCGCTGTGCCGCATTTTTGAAGAAGCTGGTATTGATACTGGCGGTATTTTGCTAGATCCAGACCGCCCAACGGTGACTAAAACCCGCATTTCTGGTCATGCGCGGCAGTCTGTAACTCAGCAGATTGTGCGGGTTGACCGTAAATCGGATGAGTTGCCAGACTTGGAGTTGCAGTTGCAGCTTGCCAGTTATATTCGGTCGCAGATTGATGCCGTCGATGCCGTTGTTTGCTCGGATTATGGCGATGGGGTGTTTACTAACCCTGCGATCGCTGCTGTCTTGTCTCACTCGCATGTAATTGTCGATGCCCAAGTTGGTCTAGAAAGATACCGAGGGGCGACGCTGTTTACTCCTAATTTGCCAGAAGCAGAGCAGGCGGTGGGTTATGCGATCGCTACTCCTCAATCGCTTGCTAAAGCTGGGCGCGATCTCTTGGAGATGACGCAGGCAGAGCAAATTTTGATTACGCGGGGTGATGAGGGAATGAGTTTGTTTGACCGCGCTGGAGAGCAACAGCATATTCCCGCTTTTAACCGTACCGATGTATTTGATGTTACTGGTGCAGGAGATACTGTAGTGGCGGCGCTGACGTTAGCTTTGTGTGCGGGGGCGTCGTTTTGGGAAGCGGCGGTGTTGGGCAATTTGGCTGCTAGTATTGTGGTGCGTCAATTTGGGACGGCGACGACAAGCCCTGATGAGATGAAGGCGGCTTTGTTGACGTTGTTGGAGGGAGAATAAACGAAACGCAGAGGAAAGGGAAAGATGAGAGAGTGTCGTCGGTTGTTGGTGACTGGTGGCGCGGGGTTTATTGGCTCAAATTTTGTGCATTATTGGTGCGATCGCTACCCAGGCGATCGCGTGGTAGTTTTGGATGCGCTTACTTATGCTGGTAATCGAGACAATTTAGCAAGTTTGGAGGGTGGAGAAAACTTTCGCTTTGTGAAAGGGGATATATGCGATCGCGCTTTAGTCGATAGTCTGCTAACAGAAGAAAACATCGACACAATTGCTCATTTTGCCGCTGAATCCCACGTTGACAGGTCTATTTTAGGCCCAGCAGCGTTTGTTCAAACTAATATTGTTGGCACTTTTACGCTGTTAGAAGCTTTCCGCCAGCACTCGCAATCCAAAATCGATTTGCTCTTTCTCCACGTTTCCACCGATGAAGTTTACGGCAGTCTCTCTCCTAACGCCCCAGCTTTCACAGAAATAACGCCTTATTCTCCTAATAGTCCCTATTCTGCCTCAAAAGCTGGAAGCGATCACTTAGTTCGGGCTTATTACCACACCTACGGCTTACCTACAGTTATCACAAATTGCTCTAACAATTACGGCGCTTATCAGTTTCCCGAAAAGCTAATCCCCCTGATGTGCATCAACATTTTAATGGGTAAAGATTTGCCTGTTTATGGAGATGGGCAAAACGTGCGCGATTGGCTTTTTGTGGGCGATCATTGTCGCGCCTTGGATATGGTAATTCATCAAGGTAAGCCGGGTGAAACTTATAATATTGGTGGTGATAATCAAGTCAAAAATCTCGATTTAGTTAATATGCTATGTCACTTAATGGATGAATTAGCGCCCGATTTGCCCGTGCGTCCTTCAAGTAAATTAATTACATTTGTCAAGGATCGCCCAGGGCACGATAGCCGCTATGCTATTGATGCTAGTAAAATTAAAAATAAGCTGGGGTGGAATCAGTCAGTGACGATTGATCGGGGATTGCGTCAGACAGTTGAATGGTATCTTACGCATCAAAATTGGTGGCGATCGCTGCTGTCAGAGGAGTATCAAGCTTATTACCGACAGGTTTATATTTCTTAGGCTGACTGTTCTATCCTGGGGTTTTAGATTTTGCTCGTTCTTAATACGGCTGGTTGGGAATGGGATTAACATTTGCTATAAAATAAATCCACAATTTAAAATTATAACTGCGCTGTTGCTGGCAACAAGCTTAATAAGTCTAGACAATTACGCAATTAGCTACAAAAACTTACATAAAGCAGACGCAAGCGAAAATACATAGTCAACCATTAAAAACTTTTGATAATCTGGTTTTTTTCAGCCTAATTCCCACAATAAAAAGTTGGTTTAGTATTGAGCGATCGCCCTTTTACTCCTCAGCAAATTATATTATTGTTACCATAAATGCAATTAGCAAGTGGTAGAGCGATCGCTTATTCTTTGTAAATAATATATGTGCATATAGGGCAAAGTTTATTTAAATTTTGTAACGCTGGCAACAATAAAATTTAACCCAAATTCATTCTTGAGACTGACGAGTTTGGTTCTCTAAATTAATAAACTAACTCTAAATTATGGGAAAACCCACCATGAAAAAAATTTTAATAATTGAAGATGACGAGGCTTTTCGCTCAACGCTTAGCGATTTTCTCACCTTATTCGATTTTCAGGTTATCGATGCTGAAGATGGTTTAATCGGCTTAAAACTTGCTACAGAACATCACCCAGATCTGATAATTTGTGATGTTAATATGCCTGGTATCAATGGATATGAAGTTTTAAAAGAATTACGCAGCAATCCGGATACAGCAAAGACCCCTTTCCTGTTTCTCACATCTGAAGCAGACGCCGAAAAAAGAGCTTGTGCATTAAAATTGGGCGCTAATGCTTATTTAAATAAATCAGTTCAATTAAATGATCTATTAATGGCAATTGAAACTGAATATAATTAAGTTATGAGTTAGAGGATAGTGTATCTATTAATATTAGAAGTTAATTTTCTGTAGTAGTTACTATTTCCTGTTGTGATAGCAGCTAACACAGAAGGAGTTGTATTATAGCTAAGTTCGAGATTTATTGAAATTGTATAATGCATTTGATAGGAAAATACAAGATTATATATTATAAGGTGGATATCGATATTAAAGTAAAAGTCTAATAAATAAAAACCATATTAAAAGGCTAGGTTGAAAAGCTAGAAACCTCCGCTGGTATTGTAGGCAATGTGAAATTGGAAATGGTCAACCAGAAAGAAACATGAAGTGGCTTTTATCTCGCCTTGAACAATACATATGGGCAATATTCTTTTGTTAGTTAAGTAATAATGCGATCGCTTACCTCATGCTGCGAGTATTATCGGCTTAAAACTTACTTTATACATCTTTTGTTATTCCAGCTGAGATTAGGGGTGACAAGCATCGCTCTTAACAGTACACTTGT
This sequence comes from Microcoleus sp. FACHB-831, assembly GCF_014695585.1. Taxonomy (NCBI): domain Bacteria; kingdom Bacillati; phylum Cyanobacteriota; class Cyanophyceae; order Oscillatoriales; family Microcoleaceae; genus Microcoleus; species Microcoleus sp. FACHB-831. The sequence goes on from NZ_JACJON010000030.1 coordinate 48,436, forward strand.
ACTAATACATCAAGGATCGAGAAGGCGATCGCTGCGATCGCGTGTAAGCTGGGGTACAATCGCGGTTTAATAGTGACTCATCGCCCCTGTCGCTCACTATCGCTTCTCCCAGACCAGTAAATATCAGCAGAGAAAATAAAAGATTATAACCATGAAAGCATCTGCGAATTTCGACTTCGACGACGAAAAATACAGCGCACCGCCATCTCAGGTACTCCCCTGGTGTCAGATGATCAATCCTCGCGTTAGCCAAACTGAGATGCAGTCGCACGGTTTGGCGATTTCGCTAGAAAATGCCAATGCGGTCAATTTCATTCCAGATGACACTTGGGAGCGGGTGGAGCATGAGTTTAGCGATAATGAAGTCAAAACGCTCTTTATCACGCCCACCCCGCGTTTAGTTATAGTACGTCGCGGGCCATTATCTGTTAAAGACCGCGAAACAGGCAAGAAACTAGGTACTTTTAAAGAATACGAACAAGCTTTCTTAGCAGACAAATTGAAGTTTAAAACCTTCACCCGTCACCTAATTTTCTTAGTGGGTAAAAACAGAAAATTTTTGCATGAATCGCCGCTGCAAATCTCGCTAAGCGGTGCAGCAAGCGCTAGTTTTAATAAAGCTTACTCCAATCGTACCAACGGCGTAGCTGGTGGATTTATAGCTGAACTAGAGAAAGCTTATGCCCAATATCGCCAGCAACCCCTGGCACCAAAAGGCCCTCTATTCCACGCTCACGGTATCTTTTGTCCTATTATTGAAGTCGAGGAAAGGGGCACTGGATTAAATACAGCTCTGGTATCTACCACGATCGACTACGGGCATCCGACAGCTGATAATTTGACAAAATTTATGATAGCTTCCGATTCGTTAGAGTCTGCTACCATATCCAAGATTTTTGAGGAATACAAGGACTTTGGTAAGGAACCAGTAAAACCAGAAATGCCTAAGATGGAATTGGCTGGCGTTTCTAGTTCTTACGACTACCCTGATGAATTTGAATATGGCGAACCTCCTTATTAAAACAAGGCAAAAATGAAAAGTAAAAGGGCAAAAGCAAGAAGTTTTTCTTTTGCCCTTTTACTTTTTATTTTGAAAAGAGATTACTGTTTTAGTAGCAAATAATAGAGTTGTCCGGCTCCGCCTGTAACGCCAGCGCGATCGCCCGCCACTTTGCCAACACCCATGAAATAATCCACTCTACCTGGCCCTTTGATGGCGCTGCCTGCATCTTGGTCTAGCACATATCTGCTCACCAAACGCTGCTGTATCTGGCCTTGATCTGTAGCGTAGGGAAGTCGCGTATGCACCAAAGCTAATGCGCCGGGGGGCATCAGGGATTTATCTGTAGCGATCGACCGTTCCGGCGTTACTGGCACGTTGATGCTACCCATTGCTGGGGCACCGTTAGTTTCCCTAAAAAAGATAAAGCCTTGGTTTCGCGGTAGGTAGGTACTCAACTCGGTTGGATTTTCCTTGAAAAACTTGATCATGCCTGGTAGCGTCAGACCTGCCCCAGATATTTTGCCATCTTTGGCCATTTCTCGCCCAATACTGGTGTAGGGGTAATCGGTTCGGCCTCCGAACCCGACCGTCATTACAGTGCCATCAGTAAGCGTAAGCCTTGCAGAACCTTGAATTTGCACTAGGAAAGCTTCAAAGCGATCGCGCAGCCAAACCAGTTCCAATCCCCGTAGCGGACTCTTCTCTCCAGGTATTCCATCCACCCCTTCTAGCTGGGCGCGTGTGGGATGTGGCTTTTTCCAAGAAGCGAGGTTGGCAGGTCTTCGATATAAAGGATAGCGATACTCTGCCGTCCGGACGCGGCTTCCCTGATAAATTGGCTCGTAGTAGCCAGTGAAGGTGACTGTTCCCTTATCGTCTTTACCTACAGACTGGTAAAAGATAAATTCTTGGCGTACAGCGGCTTGTAGTTCCTCCGCTGACTTAGAATTAACCACTAGCTGCCGAAAGCGCGTGAGAGAACGTACCACGCGATCGCGTGTAATCCCAGTTACCTGATACTGCCGATAAGCTTTCGCTGCATCGTTGGTCTGTAAATAACGCAGACTATTATCAATAGACTGCAACAGCGCTTGACGATCCCCCGCTTTACTGACATCACCCCAAAGCTGCTCATCGAGTCCCAGCACTTCTTCCTGAGAATAGGCCATTTTCTGCTTGGCCTGATTATCACGATTCAGTGGAGTGCTGGCAAGGCTTTGCCAACTGGAAATTCCCAGCGCCAAACCCAAACTGACCGACAGCAGCGAAATTGTTTTTCTCATAACTCCCAAAACGAAATTAATAGCTCTAGTTAATCCCTATCGACACAAGAAGCGAATACAGGTTCCACGCTGGTGCATATAATACTGACCGAGCATACAACCATCTACTCGCCTAGAAGATTTTTAATCGTCACACTTATCAAGTAGTACAGCGCGTACTTGTACATCAGTCCACGCTGTACTACTTGTAAAACTCTTGAATGGTTGTAAAACGCAGTTATTGCCTGCATCCACCTTCCATCAACAGGTGTACGACATACTCATCCGGAGTTTTTGATAACAGCTCCTAACTCTAGAACCTTTGCTAGCAGTATTGTCAGTGGTCGGTTTGTTTAGATTGCCTCCTTTTCGCTTTTAATTTTGCCCTACTAGGTTTTACAAGCAGAGATATTGCAAAAAGAGACACAACAAACGCTGACAAATTTTTGCCTCTATCTCGATTATTGGGAATATGCTGCCCAGCACAAAGCTATTGCTATTCGTCTGCGTATCTATCTACGCTGGAGCCGAATACAGGTTCCACGCGGATGGCTCTAATGCTGACGGGACGCACAACCATGTACTCGCCTGGGACATTTTTTATCGGCACGCTGATAAAGTCAGGAGACTGAGCCTTGGGCATCAGTTCACCGCTGTACCACTTCTGAAACTCTTGAATAGTCGCAAAACGCACTATTTCCCGGTGGCCACCTTCGATCATCAGGTGTACCGCATATTCATCGGGAGTCCTGGGCATAGGGTCGAATAATCCTTAATCCATCCTGATTATTATGGGGTAACGGTTGTCGAAAATCACGCTACATTTCCAGCAAAATTCTCTCCTTACCCTTTTCTTGCACAAGTGCATGGAAAACTCTGGTTTTGGGAATCATGAAACCCCAGAGCGATTATAGACAATGAGGATTGAGAATGCATCCTCAAAAATTGATTCCATTTATCAGGTTAAATTATCACCATAAGTAGATGAGAGCGGACTAAAGCAAAATCAGGAAAACAAATTAAACCGCTGTAGCAACGTTTCGATCACCGTAGGCAGCATTTTATCAAGTTCCGCTGCATTTTTGAAGAATAACTGTTGATGGTTGGGCAAGTCAAAAGTCAACTGCCCTGATAAGTCTGTTCGCTCCATCTGTACGAGCAAAATTTGTTCAGTCTTCTTACTCTGGAGCGCGTAACCCATTTCTACACATACATTGGGGCTGGGAATTAGTTTCGGCGTTTTCTCCCCAGAAATGCTAGTAATAGGCGTACCATCGGCAATAAACAGCAGACTCTTACGAATTCTTCTGATCGCTGTGCTGTTAAGCCGGATTGGGGCGTCGGCGGGGCGTTGGGCTTCTACCAAATTTAGGGCTACCCGCGATCGCTCATTCAGGGTATCTAATGTTTGAGTGAGGGCTTCGCGCAAGGCTTCACTCGATGCAGCATACTCCCTTTGAGGGCAGAAAAACAGCGTTGGCTCTAAGCCAGCCATCGCATCTTGCTTTGTAAAGTAAATCTCGTGGCTGATCAAGTCAATGTTGGAAATTGTGTAGCTGCCACTGCCTTCAATGTAAAACTCGACGGTTTCTCCTTCCAGGTAGCGCTTAAACCAAACCGAGCTTTTCACTTCCTGGCTGTCTTCTAAAAAGTCTGCTCGTAAACCTGACTTGAGCAAGCTATTTTTACTCAGTCTGATATCGTGAGCGCGTTTCTCCAATTCTTCAATTGGCTCATACTCTTGGAGATACCAAGCTCTCAGAGCAATGATTGCCATGACATCCTTCTATATCAACGTTATCCCCAAGACCTGCTTGCAGCAGACGCCTGACTGGGATATTAATCTTAGCAGTATGCTGTGATGTCTTCACCACATTCATCTGCCAGATAGCAGAGTGCCCGGAATCGCAGACCAACTACTTCTTCGTAGAGCGGATTCAGCTTGCACATTGGGGGGATGTGAAACAGGGTGCGACCAAATAATTTAACGTCGCGCTCAAAGGGGCACTGGGAGGGAATCATTTTGCACAGCTGGTGAGCTAGGTCGCGATCGCGAACTTGTAGCCCATCCATCCACTGGCGTAACGGTTGCAACAAATCAAACTTTTTCTTCACAGCAGTTGGGCTGAACTTGGTTGATGCGTTGTTGGGTGTCTCTTCTTGGGGCATCCATACCCAACTTGCCAAGTTTATATTCCGTGTTGTATATTGAGATACATTCATAAGTCCTCTTCTGTGCTTTCCAAATTCCAACCAGACTGACTACACTGTTCCTACAAGTCTCTTTCTGTTTTTACCGGAACTATCTGTGGGATTTTACCAGGATGATGAGGGGCAAACACCCAATATTGGTTCCGGAATCAAGCTGCGTTTATCTGTCCTACTTTAATAACTTTATTGGGCTAGTGCGGTGCTGGGTTGCACCTGATGTAAAAGCTACATCGCTCCCATGCAGTTAATCCTTACTCTTATATCCTGCCCAAGATACAAAGCTTCATGCGTGAGCAGTATCACTGAACTTTTGTGAGCCTTTGTAGTAATTTGCGTGATTCCACGCAGATGCAAAAAGGCGATAGGCAAGGGAAACCCCCTCGCCTATCGCCTTTCGTCCATTGTCTGTCCTTCAGTTTGGAAGTCAACAGGGCTAGCGATGCCAGCCCTACTTTCTCACTTAAGAAGCCACCTTGGCAGATGGGCGGCGGCGCCGTCCGCCTACAGCCGATGATTTAACCGCTGCTGATTCCTCTGAAGGAGTTTGCAGCAAGAAAACTAATAGCGGACGACCTTGTAGTTCGCGACGGATTAGGCGCTGCAAATCGCGTTCAAGTTGCACCTGCAAGCCAGCCCAGTCAATATCTATCTCCGAGGTTTCAAAGGTACGGGCAAACTCCGACCAGCGTTCTGTAAGCAGATTTTCAATCGTCTTTTGAACTAATGACTGGAGGAGACTGCGTTCTACCGTTGTTACAACCCCGCGCAGATGTACTTCTGGATTCGCCATCAGCTTACCATCGCTGGTCACTGCTGCCGCCACCGTCACCACACCATCTTCAGCTAACTGCTGCCGTTCCTTCAACACATTGTCATGCAGCACACCAGCATTATCGACCAGAGCGATCCCCGAAGGAACTTTCCCACTGACACGAATCGCCTCCTCAGAGACTTCCACGACATCCCCATTATCAATAATCACCATATTTTCAGCAGGGATGCCCATGCTCTGGGCAGTCTTGGAGTGCTGGACTAGCATCCGATGTTCGCCGTGAACTGGCAAGAAGAACTTCGGGCGAGTTAAAGCAATCATCAGCTTTTGGTCTTCTTGGCAGGCGTGACCGGAAACGTGGATTGCCTTTTCACGTCCGTAAACCACATTTGCTCCCAGCATCATCAGCTTATCGATGGTATTAACTACAGCGATAGTATTGCCGGGAATCGGGTTAGCCGAGAACACTACAGTATCGCCCTTGCGGATTTGTATTTGCCTGTGTTCGCCGTTGGCAATGTGAGTTAGCGCCGCCATAGGTTCACCCTGAGAACCTGTGGTTAGAATCAAAACCTGTTCGTCAGGTAACTGGCGAATCGCCTGCATAGGCAAGAACAAATCGTCTCGGCACTTGATATAACCCAAGTTGCGTGCGTGAGCAATCACGTTCAACATCGAGCGACCCACCACACTCACTTTCCGATTATGCTTTTGCGCCAGTTCCAGAACCATATTGACCCTGTGAACTGAGGAGGCGAAAGTTGTCAGCAGCACGCGCCCCTGTGCCTGGGAAATGATGCGATCGAGATTTGGATATACCGAACGCTCTGAGGGAGTAAATCCAGGTACTTCCGAGTTTGTGGAGTCGCTAATCAGGCATAGAACGCCCTTTTCGCCATGCTCGGCCAACCTTTGCAAATCAAAAACTTCACCATCTACTGGGGTGTGGTCGATCTTAAAGTCACCCGTATGGATAACGACACCGATTGGGGTATGGATAGCTACGGTGAAGCTATCGGAGATAGAGTGGGTGTTGCGAATAAATTCTGCAAAAAACGTGGAGCCAATGCGGACGATATCGCGGGGTCGCACAGTTCTCAGCTCTGTGCGGTTTCTAACGCCAGCTTCTTCTAGTTTGCCTTCCAGTAAAGCCATAGCCAAACGGGGGCCATAAATGACTGGGATATCAAACTGTTTGAGGTGATAAGCAATTCCGCCAATGTGGTCTTCGTGACCGTGGGTGACGATCATGCCCTTGATTTTGTGGCTATTTTCTCGCAGATACGTTACGTCCGGCAGAACTATATTGACGCCGTGCATTCCGTCTGAGGGGAATGCTAAACCTGCATCTAATAGCACGATTTCATCATTCATCTCGAATACGCAAGTATTCTTGCCGATTTCGTGCAGTCCGCCGAGGGGAATAATTTTTAATGAGGGTGCAGTTCCGTTTTTAGTCATTTGAGTCCTTTTATCTGTTGAAAGTGTGTTGTTTGTAATCAAAACAAGGTTGTCCAGTCATTAGACACCACGTTAAACTTTTTATTTGCTGTCCTCGATCAACCGACAGTTATCCTGGCGTTGCTTATTTTTGAGAAATGCGCCGAGCTTTCAATTTGGTGCGATCGCTTCTTGGACAGCAACAAGGCGTCAACAAGCTTTTTGGATAGGTAGGTGCTTAACGAGTTTTGTACAGACGCGGATTTATCGAGTGTAGAGACGCAGATTAGCTCGCGTATTGAATTAATACAAGTTGCAATCAATTGGGTTAAAGGTTTTAACTCATAACTCTTAAAGGTTATAGATAAGCGGATTGTTTAATGTCTAACTCCCTTACCCCTAACTATCTTCTCGCTTCTTGTGTATGCAAAAACTTATTCCTCAAATCAAAGAAAGATCTTTGAGTACGCTCTCTAAGGTTTTTATTAAGTCCTCTGGGATGTCGCACATTGGTGGACGACACCCGCCAACATCCCAGCCTTGCAGTTTTAGAGCTGCTTTGACCGGAATCGGGTTGGTGGTACAAAACAAAGCTTTAAATAGTGGGAAGAGTTTTTGGTGAATCTGGGCTGCTACCCCGGTTTGACCAGTTTCAAACGCTTGGATCATCTGTTGCATCTGAGTGCCTACAAGATGACTAGCCACGCTAACGACTCCTGCACCCCCAATAGCCAATAATGGTAGAGTCAGGGAATCATCTCCAGAGTAGATTTTAAATTCTGGCGGCGTCAGGCATCGTATTTGACTTGCCTGATCGAGGTTGCCTGTGGCTTCTTTAATCGCTACAACGTTCGGTATTTCCGCAAGGCGGGCCACCGTTTCTGGCTGGAGGTTTTGACCTGTGCGGCCTGGTATGTTGTATAGCATCAGGGGCAGGTCGGGTACTGCTTTGGCGATCGCCAGGAAGTGGCTATAAAGCCCCGACTGCGGTGGTTTGTTGTAGTAGGGAACTACTTGTAAAGATCCATCTAACCCTAGTTTAGCGGCTTTTTCGGTTGCTGCGATCGCTTCGTTGGTCGAATTTGAACCAGTTCCGGCAATTACCTTTGCTTTCCCTGCTACAGCTTTTTGCACTACCTGAAATAATTCGTACTCTTCTTCCCAGGTTAGTGTCGGAGATTCGCCAGTTGTGCCGCATACTACTATCGCATCCGTGCCACTCTCCGCCAAATGAGCCGCCAGTTGTTCTGTCACAGCGTAATTTACACTGCCATCTTCCTTAAATGGCGTCACCATCGCGGTGATCACGCGCCCAAAATTTACCACACTCTTCTCACTTTCATCGTTCATTGTTCATCGTTTATTGTGCCTCGTCCCTTGTTCGCCGTTCACTGTTTACAGTCAAGAGCCAACAATCTACTAGAACAATCAACTAGCAAGTACTGGCTTAGAGCGTTTCATCAAATTCTTTGTCGCCAACAATTCTGCAATTTGTACTGCATTCAAAGCAGCACCCTTACGAATCTGGTCTCCGCTCAACCATAGTTCCAAACCATTTGGGTTAGAAATATCTTGACGAATTCTACCCACTAAAACTTCATCGCGACCACTAGCTTCAATTGGCATGGGGAAATAATTCGCTTGCCAGTCTTCCACCAGTTGAACTCCGGCTGCCTTTGCTAATATTTCCCTCGCTTTCTCTACAGGAAATGGTTCGCTAAACTCTATATTAAGGGCTTCTGAGTGTGCCCTGAGTACAGGAACCCGTATACAGGTAGCAGTAATTCTCAACTCAGGCGCTCCAAAGATTTTGCGCGTCTCCTTAACCATTTTCATTTCTTCTTCACAATACCCCAGTTCAGTCATGGGGGAGTTGTGGGGGAACAAATTAAACGCCAACGGGTAGGGAAAAACCTCTGGTTTTGGTGTTTCGCCTTGCAAAATAGCCATGGACTGCACCTTCACTTCTTCCATTGCCCTTGCTCCAGCACCGCTAGCAGATTGGTAGGTTGCTGCAACAATTCTTTGAACTGGCTGTACCTGATGCAGCGGCCACACGGCTACTGCCATCAAAATTGTCGTACAGTTGGGGTTGGCAATAATTCCACGATGCGTTGCGGCTGCTTCTGGGTTGACTTCGGGGACAACTAGAGGCACGTCGGCTTGCATCCGAAAGGCACTGGAGTTATCAATTACCACTGCTCCAGCTTCTACAGCTTTTGGTGCCCACAGCTTTGAAGTAGAGCCACCAGCAGAGGCCAATACCAAGTCTATATTATCGAAGGAGCGATCGCTCACTGGCTCAACGGGCAGTTCTTCTCCCCTAAAAGACATTTTACGGCCAGCCGAGCGGGGTGAAGCTAGTAGCTTCAAATCCGCCAAGGGGAATTGGCGACTTTCGAGCAGTTCCAGCAACTCCGTGCCTACCGCACCTGTCGCCCCCAAGATAGCTACGCGATATGAATCAGACAATTAGGCTCCCTCCAGTTGATATAGGATAATTTCTCGTTCTTATCATAAAATTTACCAATATTTGGCGCTTACTGGCCTTTAACTAGCTTTTTGCTAAATTTTCTGGTTCTTGCAATAAATTTTGTATTTTTGGGTTTTCTATAACAATATCTTTGAAAACTTATTATACATGGCTGGCAGAATCATGCTCTGGTGCAGGGAGGCATAAAAACAGCCAACTAAGGTTGATGCAATGCGATCGCTATCAATGTTTTCAATCCCTATTAGGGATTTTTAAGCAGCGCTTTACTCGACCCTGCACAAATTATACAAAAAAATTACCAATTTGCGGATATGTCTGTTGAAGGTGTAAAATTGAGTGTTGCTTAGCAAAAAGTAAGATACGCAGCAAGCGTCATCTGCTCTGGATTAAACCCACAAAAGTTGCTAGACACCCCCGAGGGCGATCGCAAGCACTAGGATGTCAGGAGGGGTGTTAGGTCAGCCTCGCATAACTGTAAGACGCGAAAAAAACGCTCGCCGTCAATCAGAATTGACCTTTCTAAAATTAAAGAAGTAAAAAAGTTGTCTGTAACCAAAACGTCGATGAAAGTTACCCAGGAAAAACTTCCCGCTAGCAAAATTAGTCTGGAAATTGAAATTCCAGCGGAAATGTCGCAAAAGACTTACGAAAAAGTCGTTCAAGAACTCTCCCGCTCTGTCAATATTCCTGGATTCCGTAAAGGCAAGGTTCCACGCCCCATTCTTCTACAACGGCTGGGGCAAACTCGCATAAAAGCTAGCGCCTTAGAAGAACTGGTGCAAAATTCTCTAGAGCAAGCCTTGCAACAAGAAGGAATTAAAGCTCTTGGTAACTTTCAACTAATCTCTTCTTTTGATGAGTTGGTTAACCAGTTTAAACCAGGCCAACCCCTGACATTTTCAGCATCTGTCGATGTACCGCCAGAAGTGAAATTGGGTGAGTACGCGAACTTGACGATCAAAGCTGAGGAAGTTAGCTACGATCCTAGCCAGGTAGACAAGTTCTTGGAAGAGCGTCGTGTCGAGCAAGCCACTTTAATCCCAGTCGAAGGACGTTCGGCACAAATGGGAGATGTGGCAATAGTTGACTTCACAGGTCGATATGCTCAGGGCGAACAAGAGGGGGAGGAACCTAAAGAAATCCAAGGCGCTCAGGCAACAGACTTTCAAATGGAGCTGGCAGAAGGGCGGTTTATTGAGGATCTTATTAACGGAATTGTGGGCATGAATGCGGGAGAAACCAAAGAAATACCCGTAGAATTTCCGCAAGACTACGGACGCGAAGATTTGGCCGGACAGCCTGCTATTTTCAGCGTTAATCTCAAAGAACTTAAGGAAAAAGAGTTACCGACTTTAGATGATGACTTTGCCCAAGAAGTCAGCGAAATGGAAACGCTGAACGACTTGCGGGAATCTTTAGAAACCAGATTTCGCGGGAATGCTGAACGAGAAACAGCTACGAACAAAGAGCAAGCAATACTTGCAGAACTTGTAAAGCACGTAGAAGTTGACCTTCCAGAGACGATGATTGAGCAGGAGGTCGAAACTATGTTGCGCCAAAGCATCATGCAGATGCAGCAGATGGGCATGGATGTCAACAAGATGTTGACTGAAGATATGGTGCGGCAACTACAGGCGAGAACCCGCCCTGATGCCATTGAGCGCCTAAAACAGTCGCTAGCCCTTGAAGAGATAGCTAAGCGGGAATCTTTAGAGGTGGAGCCGGAAGCCTTAGCCGCAAAAATTCAAGAGGTAAGCGAGCAACTCAAGGGTCAAAAGATCAACCACGAACGGCTGCGAGAAGTGGTGTCATCTGATTTGCTCAAGGAAAAAGCCACGAAATGGCTAGAAGAACACGCCGCAATTGAACTTGTACCCGCAGGCTCTCTAAAGACGGAAGAGGGACAGCTTGAAGAAGACGATGAAGCTACATTAGAGGCGATCGCAGGCGGTGATGAGGGAACATCAACCCAAACCCTGGAAGCTGAAGTAGAAGTTATCGCTGAAGGTAGTGAAGCATCGACGCCGACAGCTGAATAAGTACCAGCAAGTAAAGCTACTGCATAAACAGTAAGCTTTTGACTCTTTTGTGACTCCGGAGTCCGGACTCCGGACTCCGGACTCTCCCACTTCCCCTTTCCGAAGATCGCCTGCTGCGGCATTGATGGTCAAAGAAGGCGTATTCGGATATAACGGAAGTATGGCGATCGCCATTACTGGCAAGGCCAGACAGCAGTACAGCCGTAGTATGTGACTAAGTTTATGTTTGTATCGCAGTCCGCCAAAGACCCAATAACCAGCCACAACAACTGGGATGTATCCTCCCTCGGTGTCAGCAATGTCATACCGATGGTGGTTGAACAGTCGGGCATGGGGGAAAGAGCCTTTGACATATACTCCCGGCTGCTAAGGGAGCGCATAATTTTTTTAGGAACGCCGATTGATGATGTAGTAGCTGACTCGATTATGGCTCAACTGCTGTTTCTAGATGCAGAAGATCCAGAAAAAGACATTCAGATATACATCAACTCACCAGGCGGCTCGGTAACATCTGGCATGGCAATTTATGACACAATACAACAAATTCGCCCCAATGTTGTTACCATATGCTTTGGATTAGCAGCGAGTATGGGCGCTTTTCTGCTAGCCGCCGGAACAGCTGGCAAGCGCATGGCGCTGCCAAGTTCTCGGATAATGATTCACCAGCCCCTTGGCGGCGCACAGGGACAGGCTGTTGACATTGAGATTCAAGCAAAGGAAATTCTTTACCATAAGGATAAGCTGAACGAATTACTGGCCCATCATACGGGTCAGTCATTAGAAAGAATCGCAGCTGATACCGAGCGAGATTTCTTTATGTCATCGGCTGAGGCCAAAGACTACGGTCTCATCGATCAGGTTATAACCAGGCAGAACCTTCCCAACAAGTCCGCTTCTGTCACTCAACCGAAGTAAGAGGCAAGTATGTCTAAGTACGACTCCCATCTAAAATGTTCGTTTTGCGGGAAGTCTCAGGAGCAGGTACGCAAATTAATCGCAGGGCCGGGAGTCTATATCTGTGATGAATGCGTTGACCTGTGTAATGAAATTTTAGATGAGGAGCTGCTGGACTCTAGCGCCCCAGCCCCCCAACCCGTGCCCCGCACGGAACCACCCCAGAAGCGCCGCGTCCGCTCTGCAAGTCTGTCTTTGAGTCAGATTCCTAAACCCAGAGAGCTGAAAAAGTATCTCGACGAACATGTAATTGGTCAAGACGAAGCCAAAAAAGTTCTCTCGGTTGCGGTATATAACCACTACAAGCGCCTGAGTTTTATCCAGTCCAAAAATAGTGGTAAAGCAGGGGCGGAAGAAGCAGTCGAACTGCAAAAGTCTAATATTCTCCTGATTGGCCCGACTGGATGCGGGAAAACCCTCCTGGCTCAAACCCTGGCAAGCATCTTGGATGTGCCGTTTGCTGTAGCGGATGCAACGACGCTAACGGAAGCAGGGTACGTGGGCGAGGATGTGGAAAATATCTTGCTGCGGCTGCTACAAGTGGCAGACCTGGATGTGGAAGAGGCGCAGCGTGGCATTATCTATATTGATGAAATTGACAAGATTGCCCGTAAGAGCGAAAACCCCTCAATTACGCGCGATGTTTCAGGTGAAGGCGTACAGCAAGCTTTGCTGAAGATGTTGGAAGGGACGATTGCCAACGTGCCACCCCAAGGCGGACGCAAGCATCCCTACCAAGACTGCATCCAGATTGACACCAGCAACATCATGTTTATCTGCGGTGGCGCGTTTGTCGGTCTGGAAAAAGTAGTTGAGCAAAGAATTGGTAAGAAGTCAATAGGCTTTGTACAACCCGGTGAGGGCCTGCCGAGAGAAAAGCGGACGGCGGATATTCTGCAACAAATGGAGCCGGATGACTTGGTGAAGTTTGGTATGATTCCGGAGTTCATCGGTCGTGTTCCAGTCGTGGCTGTGGTTGATCCGCTGGATGAAGAAGCGTTGATGGCGATTTTGACGGAACCCCGGAATGCTTTAGTGAAGCAGTATCAGAAGCTGCTGAAGATGGATAACGTACAGCTAGACTTTAAGCCTGATGCAATTCGCGCGATCGCTCAAGAAGCCTACCGTCGCAAGACTGGTGCGCGGGCGTTGCGCGGTATTGTAGAAGAACTTATGCTGGATGTGATGTACGAGTTGCCGTCTCGCAAAGATGTCACCCGCTGTATGATTACGCGGGAGATGGTAGAGAAGCGATCTACAGCAGAACTAATAGTTCATCCTTCCTCTATACCAAAGCCTGAATCAGCCTAGTTGATTTTAGATTTGAGATTTTAGATTGTGGGTATCGGGAGGGTTGAACCCCAAGCGATCGCCCACATTTTTTTTACCCACAGATGCATCCAGGTAAACCCAGATTGCGGTAATCTGTGACAATCCTTTAACTAAAATCCCAAATCTAAAATCCAAAATTGAGAAATGCCTGAAATTGAAGTTCGCGGCGTAACGCATTACTACGAGTGGATTAAAACTGGTGCTGGTGAAAATAAGCCAGTTATGGTGTTCGTACACGGTTGGGGAGGTTCGGGTCGCTACTGGGAAAGTACAGCACGTGCCTTTTCAGATACCTTTGACTGCCTGTTATACGATATGCGGGGATTTGGGAGATCGAAGTTACCCCAGCAGCCTCCAGAACTAGCATACGAAATGGAAGACTATGCCGACGACTTAGCAGTTTTATTAGATACTTTGCAGCTAAGTCGAGTGTATATCAATGCCCATTCGGTGGGAGCGTCTGTAGCAACAATGTTTCTAAACCGCTACAGCGATCGCGTAGAACGGGCAATTTTGACCTGTAGCGGCATTTTTGAATACGAAGAAAAATCATTTAAAGCCTTTCATCAATTTGGCGGCTACGTTGTCAAGTTCCGTCCCCGCTGGTTGGGGTGGATTCCCTTCGTTGACAAGATGTTCATGGCGCGGTTCTTGCATCGCCCGCTACCCCGTGCCGTCAGTCGTGCTTTCTTAGACGATTTTCTAGTGGCTGATTATGCAGCGGCTTTAGGGACTATGCTTACCTCAGTTAGCGAGAAAGCAGCCCAAGTGATGCCTTCTGAGTTCGCCAAGCTTACCGTGCCAACATTGTTGGTTGCTGGAGAACGCGATATCATCATCCCCGCCGCAATGGGACGGATGGCAGCTTCACTAAGCGACAAAGTTGAGTATGTCGAAATTGCTAATACGGCGCACTTCCCGATGCTGGAAGATCCGGTAACTTACCTGCGCTTAGTGCGGGAGTTTTTAGGACTCCCAGCTAAAGCCAACGCATAAGCGATCGCCGCCTCCCACTCTCGTCCCAGTTTTTCGGCTGAGACGAGGACACTTCATGCCTGCTTTTACAAATTTTTTTAACCAAATTATAAAGATTACTTAAAGTTGTCAGTAATCACCGGATTAATTGCCAGCTCTATTGTTAAAAATACTGACGCACTCATTCACAAGAGTAGCTCGTTAACTTAGCTATACCGAAGACCTGATATCTCCGGAATATTGCAGCAAATTAACTTTGCTTTTCAGCTAACGAGCGTAAATATACTAAAGCTCCCCAGTATATCCATGGACTTGTGTTTAAGCTGCATCAAGATACAGCAAATATTCCTAAAGTTAAGATGAGCTTTTGTCTACAGTGGATATACTTAACATACTGGACTCACAAGAATTCAGCGAATGTAAAGAGGGTTATGGGTACTAGCCTCCGACTCACAAGTACAGCAATTTTGCTGATTGCTTTGCAAGCGTTCAACCTTGAAAAAGCATCCGCCACATCTCAGCCCAGTATAGTTACTGAGAGTTCGGCTCACCAACGGGCCTTCGGGGCTGAGGCGGGTGGCTTGCATCCAAACAGGATCGTTGCCGCATCCAGTACGGGCGACTACGAACCGCCACCGAACGGCGGGCCAGGTACTAGCGGTGGTGCTGGAACGCGCTAAAAAAGGCAAAAGTAAAGAAGTAAAAGCAAAATAAACAGTTTTTTGTGTTGTTTTACTTTTTACTTTTCCAGCAGCGGGGATTTGTACCAATGCTCTTTCTTTACAACTGTATGGGCTTGCCAGGTGGGGTCTGGCTGAGGATAGTCTAGTCGATAGTGTCCCCCCCGGCTTTCTGTGCGAAAAGCAGCACTTTTGAGAATCAAATAGGCCACATCTAGTAGATTGTGAACTTCTCCCCAATTCCGCAATTCTTGGTTGGCATCGGGTAAGTCAAAATCGATAGCAATACCTGGCTTTAAATTAATCAGGTATTGGCTTAAGGGGAGTGCAGCAAATTCCTCGCGCCAGGTTTTAACTGTAGCGATCGCATCGTCCAAACTTTTCTGCTCCCGACAAATGCCCGCGCTTTGCCACACTAGCCGCCTTAACTCTTGCCGCAGCGCTTCAATCTTTTCCTTCTGAGTCTGCCAATCCCCGGCGCTGCCTACAGCATGATGCACAGTAACGAGTGGGAATTGGGGGTTAGAAATTGAAGTTTTGGGTACTTCTAGCTGCAACATTTGAGCGCCAAATACCAAGCATTCTAATAGCGAATTACTGGCTAACCGATTAGCGCCGTGAACTCCCGTACTTGCCGTTTCCCCTAAAGCATACAAACCAGGAATTGAGGTACAGTTCATTAAATCTGTCGCCACTCCTCCCATCCAGTAATGAGCAGCTGGAGCAACTGGAATTGGTTGGGAAAAAACATCAATTCCCCACTGCTGACACACCTGGATAATATTAGGAAATCGGTAGCGAATTTTTTCGGCTGGGATGGGGCGCAAATCTAAGAATACATTGGCAGTGGCTAGATCTGTGGCGGTGCGCTGCAAGTGGCTGAAGATAGCGCGGCTGACGACATCTCTGGGAGCAAGTTCGCCCTTCGGATGGTACTCAAAAGCAAATCTAAGCCCTTGTTCATCCACCAAATGCGCTCCCTCACCCCTCACAGCTTCGCTGATGAGAAAACGAGGCGCACCCGCTGTAGTTAGGGCAGTGGGGTGAAATTGAACAAATTCTAAGTCTCGGACGGTTGCCCCAGCACGCCAAGCGAGGGCGACTCCATCTCCCGTGCTTACGGATGGATTAGTTGTCTGGGCAAAAACCTGACCGCCGCCGCCTGTTGCTAGGACTACCGCAGGCGATCGCACCCAGATAATTTGACGCCCGTAAGCAAGACTAACTCCCTGACAATGCTGCGTTTGGGGGTCTAGCCACAAACTCAAAGCAAAAGCTTGTGAAATGACCTTAATGTTCTTCCGAGTCAGGACTTGTTCGGTCAGAGTACTGACCAATGCCCGACCTGTAGTATCAGCCGCATGGAGAACGCGAGGACGAGAGTGAGCCGCTTCTAAGGTAAGAGCTAGATTTTCACCGCGCCGATCGAAGGCAACACCCATACTCACGAGCGACTGCACGCACTTAGGGGCTTGTTCGACCAGAAATTTTACCGCTTCTAGATCGCAAAGCCCCGCACCAGCCCGCATTGTATCGTCAACGTGCAACGAGGCGGAGTCTGCTGGGTCAATTGCTGCTGCCATTCCGCCTTGTGCCCAATCGCTAGCAGAAAGGGGCAGGTTGTCTTTGGTAATCAAGCCTACATGCAGCGAGTCTGGCAAGCAAAGCGCCGCATACAGCCCCGCTGCACCCGCGCCTACTACCAAGACATCAAAATAGGTGGGTATGTCTAGCTGGGCTAAAGAATCAACATTTACCTTAGTCAAAGATCAATTCCTTGATACTGACATTTATAATAAAACCCACCCCATATTGGAGTGGGTATTAACAACTACTTATAGCGAATCGGAAGCTTAGTATTCGCCGTTGTTGTAGCGATCGCCGCCCTCTACGAAGGTTGAATCTACTTCCGTCAGGGTAAATTTGTCCATGTTAGCTTGCAGTCGTTCTTTTTGAGTTTCGCTCAGTCCGGGAATGTTCAGGATGTCTTCGACTTTCTCATAAGGAGCATTGTCAATGATTTTCCGAGCCAGAGTAGGGTACATTCCTGGATACTTCCGGAAGGCACGAACATTGGTGTTGTTCACATCAATTTTTTTGCCAAACTCAGTCGCCAGCTTATCGTCCGCCGCATTCCGGCGAGGGCCTTCTGGTGCTTCCACAACAGCCAAAATTGCGCCAGAGCGAAGGGTTACGCCGCTCAAGTTAGCCGCTAGAGCGTTCTGGTTTCCCATCCATCCCAAGCATGTCACAGTCAGAATAAGTACAACCAACAGACGAACTAATCGTTTCATAAACTTAAATCCTCCTTCCACAGCTTGATTGAGGCTACCATGTCCTCAAGTATTAGTTTAAGTTTTGTTTTCTATCCTCTCATTTTATTACCTCTCGACACCACCTACACCCTGGACTTTAGGAGAATTCACGTTTAGATAAGGATGCAAATCTTAATAAAGAACTAAAAGTCAACCGGGAAACCGGAGTTTTGTGGCAATATAAAAGATCGCTCCTCAAGGTAGTTCACAAACATCAGATATGTCACTTAGATTAGGCGACCAAGTACCCAACTTCACTCAGGCTTCTACTCACGGCGAAATCAGCTTTTACGACTGGGCTGGCGATAGCTGGGTTATCCTGTTCTCGCACCCAGCTGACTTTACACCCGTTTGTACAACGGAACTGGGTGAAGTCGCCCGGCTCAAGCCGGAATTTGACAAGCGGAACGTTAAGGCGATCGCTCTAAGCGTTGATGACGTAGAATCTCACAAAGGTTGGGTTGGAGATATCGAAGAAACCCAGAACGTCGGCCTCAACTATCCCATTTTGGCAGATCCCGATAAGAAGGTTTCTGACCTTTACGACATGATCCACCCCAACGCCGCCAACACGGTAACGGTACGATCTGTATTCATTATCGACCCCCAGAAGAAACTGCGTCTGAGCTTTACCTATCCTCCCAGCACCGGACGTAATTTTGATGAAATTTTGCGGGTAATTGATTCTCTGCAACTGACGGATAACTACAGCGTGGCGACTCCAGCTAACTGGAAAGATGGAGATGATTGCGTAATTGTCCCATCGCTGAAAGATCCAGAAGTGTTGAAAGAGAAATTTCCTAAAGGCTACCAGGAAGTTAAGCCTTATCTGCGGATGACTCCTCAGCCAAACAAGTAGTTATTAGCTTCAAGGCTTTGAGTTGGTGGGGTGGGCATCGCCCACCCTACTAAGCTGTACAACAGTGATAGATGGACATCGTATATCGGCTACAAAGCATCGAGTTTGAATGGGACGGAAACAAGGCACAGAGAAAAACATGGTGTTACTTTTGAAGAAGCCGCAGAAGTTTTCTTCGATCCTTTTTACCAAGAGGGTGATGCTACCTCTAACAATTATGAAGAGCGCGATTTCATAATTGGGTATTCCCTTTCTCAACGCCTGTTGCTAGTGGCTTATTTAGAACGATATGGCCGAAATCGGATAGTATCTGCCCGTCCTGCTACCCGCGCTGAAAGAAAATTATATGAGCAAGCCTGAAGAAGAACTAAAATTACATTTACGACCTCGTGCAGTAGAAACAGTTTCTATCGAGATACCAAGAGATACATTGGAATCGCTCAAAAAAGTGGCGAGAAGTCGAGATATGTCTTCTGAAGCCTTGGTGAAATTTTATATTGGACAAGGACTGCGGCAAGACTTAGCCAGATTGTTTGGCGATCGCGTACTGGAAACAACTGCTCAAGTTCTAGCACGGCACATCCAGTCAGAAGAAGAAATTTTAACTATTATTCGAGAGATTCAAAGCGAAACAAGTTGTTAGTTTCGAGCCAAAACCGCCAGTAGAGCGATCGCGCTCTTATTTTTATCTTAAAGTTGCGATCGCCCTACTCTCGATAGCGCAAACAAATTCAGCAACGAAGAAATTGACGTTGAACAACTGCTAAGAAGTTACAGCCCTGGAGATAGGCTCAATTCTATTTGTATTGGTAAGTTGGGTAAAAAAGGTATAAATACTAGCACCGCTATAAGCCAAAATTTTTATAGGGAACAATATAGGTAAGTCCAAAATGGATATCAAAAAGGGTTTTTTAGAGGCAGTAGGAAACACGCCCCTGATTCGCTTAAACAGCTTTAGCGACGAAACAGGGTGCGAAATCTTGGGAAAAGCAGAATTTCTCAATCCAGGCGGCTCCGTAAAAGACCGCGCTGCCCTTTACATCATCAAAGACGCTGAAGAAAAAGGCTTGCTCAAACCAGGCGGCACAGTAGTAGAAGGAACTGCGGGCAACACTGGCATCGGTCTGGCTCACATCTGCAACGCCAAAGGCTACAAATGCCTGATTATCATCCCAGACACCCAATCGCAAGAAAAAATGGATGCCTTGAGGACGCTAGGCGCAGAAGTCCGTCCCGTCCCAGCCGTACCTTACAGCAACCCCAACAACTATGTGAGGCTTTCTGGTAGCATAGCTTCCGAGATGGAAAATGCTATCTGGGCAAATCAGTTTGATAACTTAGCCAACCGACAAGCGCACTACGAAACCACCGGGAAAGAAATTTGGGAGCAAACCGAGGGCAAAATTGACGCCTTCGTTACTGCGACTGGGACTGGCGGCACTTTAGCGGGCGTGGCGATGTACCTAAAAGACCAAAATCCTGATGTTAAAACTGTCTTAGCAGATCCTATGGGCAGTGCCCTTTATAGTTACGTCAAGACAGGCGAGACTAAATCTGAAGGCAGTTCCATCACAGAAGGTATTGGCAACAGCCGCGTAACTGCCAATATGGAAGGCGTACCCTTAGACGACGCTATCCAAATTCACGATATAGATGCAGTGCGGGCAATTTACCAACTGCTGAGGAAAGATGGGCTGTTTATGGGCGGTTCTGTGGGAATTAACGTAGCCGCAGCCGTAGCATTAGCCAAGCAGATGGGGCCTGGTCACACAATTGTAACTATCCTCTGCGATGGCGGTAGCCGTTATCAGTCGCGGTTGTTTAATCGGGAGTGGTTGGCGTCGAAAGGGCTTTCCCCAGATTAGTTGCTTTTCAAGATAAGGCAATTTGTAGAATTTCTAGTCTTGTCGAAACGCCAAGTTCTCACTTAAGGGATAATTCTCTACTTTGCCAGCAGCTTTATGATGGCTAAGGTCTGGTGGGATGGGTCGCTTACCCGTCCCAGCCATGCAACTTAGATCCATTTTTTGCGATCGCACTAGGGAAAAATTCAATTATGCAAATTAACGCATTAGCAGCGCATCAGTTAGGTGAAGCGCTTAAGCCTTACAGCTTTGAGCCAAAAGAGCGGCAAAACTACGACTGTCTCATTAAAGTCTTAGCTTGCGGCATCTGTCACTCAGATATCCACATGATCGATAATGACTGGGGACAATCGCGTTATCCCGTCGTTCCCGGTCACGAGGTAATTGGCGAAATAGTCGAGATAGGTTCGCAGGTAAACCATCTTAAGGTAGGCGATCGCGTTGGTGTAGGATGGCAAATGTCCTCTTGTCTGCAATGCACCGATTGTCTCAAAGGTAATGAAAATCTCTGCGACCAAAACCAAGGGCTAATAGTAAATGGTTATGGCGGTTTTGCTGACTATCTTGCAGTAGACTCCCGCTTTGCCTTTCCCATCCCCGCAGGAATTGAGACAGAAGTAGCAGGGCCACTTTTATGCGGCGGAGTCACCGTATACTCGGCTTTACGCCATGCTGGCATGAGTTCCGGTCAAGAAATTGGTGTGATTGGCGTCGGCGGTTTGGGCCATATGGCTGTACAGTTTGCCAGCCGTTTGGGTAACAGCGTCACCGTTTTTACTACTTCCGAAGATAAAGCAGAATTTGCCAATCAACTTGGTGCGCGTCACGTCGTTGTTGTTCCCCCCGGTGAGTCACCCCCTGCTCCTACTCGCCAGCTAGATATCATTATCAGTACAGTTCCTCAATCTCTGGATTGGGCAGCTTATATTGAGTACCTGAGTTCTGACGGCACTTTCACCCTTGTGGGGGTTCCTCCCGAGCCTCTCACCATACCGCTTTGGGCTTTACTCAACAAGCGTCGTCGGGTCATGGCTTCTCCTATCGGCGGTCGAGCGATGATTATCGAGATGCTATCTGTAGCAGAACGTTTTGGGATTAAACCAATTGTTGAGACTTTCCCTATGGAACAAGCTAACGAAGCGATGCAAAAAGTGCGCGACAACAAAGTTCGCTATCGAGCCGTGCTGACGGTAAGCTAATACGAATTTTTGATAATTGTTCCAAGATAGAAAGCCTTTTAAGGCAGAGGAAACAATATTATCTATTTCAACTAGGTAGCAGCGAATGCACTCTCCTAGAAGTGTTTTAGTTTGTCAAAGTCGCAGTTGCCGCAAGTTGGGTGCAGCTAAAGTTTTGGCAGCTTTTCAGTCGCATCCAGTTCCAGATGTCGCGGTAGTATCTAGTGCGTGTCTGGGACAATGCGGCAATGGCCCAATGGTAATAGTTGAGCCAGATCAAATGTGGTATAGCGGCGTCCATCCAGATGAAGTGCCTGCGGTAGTAGAACGACATTTAGTGGAGGGGCGCCCAGTAGCATCAATGCTCTATCCTAAAATTCACGGACATAGGCGCGTGCCAAAAGTACCATCCTCAGAGTAGGATGCTGTTGCGATCGCATAGAAAAATGCAAAGAAATTGAGATGGGCAAAACTAACTTTCAGCTACCCTATTTTGACGCGCTGCTAGAGCATTTTCGCGAAGGGAATGCCGAAATCGTCCAGGCTTTTGGTCGCCACGTACACTGGGGATATTGGGAAAATCCATCTTCTTCAGATGGTTCGGTTGCCGATTTTGCGATCGCGGCTGAGGCTTTATGCAGGCGAGTATGCGACGCGGGTGGGGTGCGTGATGGCTTGGCTATCCTCGACTGCGGTTGTGGCTTTGGCGGCACAGTTGCCAGCCTTAACGAACGATTTTCTAACGTAAAGTTAGTTGGTTTGAACATAGACCCGCGCCAGCTAGATAGAGCCAGAGAACAAGTACAGCCCCGCAAGGATAATAATATTGAATTTATCGAGGGGGATGCTTGCGAGTTACCTTTTGAAGATGCCTCTTTTGATGTAGTTTTAGCAGTAGAATGCATATTCCATTTTCCTAGCCGAAAACAATTCTTCCAAGAAGCGCGACGAGTGCTAAAACCAGGAGGAAAACTGGCAATTTGCGACTTTGTGCCTCAGCAATGGAGCGTACTATTTCTTAAGCTGGCGGACATCTTTGTAAAACCAGTCGTTACCCGCACCTATGGCTATGTTGAGGGTAATTTCTCCCTGCTAAATTACCGCAATCTTGCCAAAAATACGGGATTTGTGCCGATCCTAAGTGAGGACATCACCCTCAATACTCTGCCGACTTATCCCGTGTTACTGCGGCTAATTCGGCAGGGGGAAGCAGCAGAGGAAGAAACGATAAATCGGTTGGGAGGCTGGGTTAGTCGGCTAGGGCTGATCCGTTATATGATTTTGTCGTTTGAAGCGCTTTGAAGACAGGCATTTTTCCTGTCCAATAATTAGGGGTAGTCGTGAGTTACAAATGGCACTTTAACGAGTTCCCCTTCGCTGTCGCCTACTTGTACTTTTAGCCCTTCACCGCCAGCTTTAGTACGGACATAGCCGAGTCCAAAACAACTTTGTTCGGTTTGAGTATAGCTGGTAAGTTTGCCTACTTTTTCATCTCCAATCGCGATCGCACTTCCCGGTTCAACGGGCGTACTCAAACGCACTCCCCAGAGGTGTTGTTTTACTCCTTTATATGTGTTTAATCGCGCAATTGTTTCTTGACCGATGTAGCAGCCTTTTTCAAAAGAAATTGTGTGCCACAAACCAGCTTCTAGGGGGTTATAATCTTCTGTTAATTCAAACTCTGGCGCCGGGCGTCCTTGTTCGATTCGCAACTGTTCCCAAGCGCGATCGCTCATTTCTACTGCTCCAGCTTCCACTAATTTATTCTTAAGTGTTTCCGCACTAGCAGCAGGGACTATAAGCGTGTATCCCTGTGTAGCCAAACCACTACCAACAGCAACTCTAACCTCTATATCTCCCAGCAGTAATAATTGGTGAGAGGCGTAGGGTTGACCGATAATTGCACCAGCACCAAATTTATCTAATAGCGCGTCACTTTTTGGACCAATTAAGCTAAAGGTAGCGGTCTCGTTAGTAACATCCTTTAATTGCACTTTATCGGCAAAAAAGATGTATTGGTCTAGCCATTTGATTATTTTTTCGCGGCGATTGGGTGAAACTAATAGCAGGATGTAATCTTCTAATACATAAGCAGTAGCTAGGTCAATAGTTCGAGCAGTTGATGTTACAAAAACAGTATCGCAGCCTTGACCTGGTTTGAGGCGTTGGAAGTCGTTGGTGCTTTGGTTATGTAAAAAACGGATGCGATCGCCATCAGAAACTTGGATGCGTCCCCAGTGGGAGCGATCGCACACAGCAACTCCCTCTCGTGCTGCTTGCAGTGCTGCTGCGTCATTGCCGTTAATTGTAGATGTTGGCATGGTAATGTTGCTAGTTGGTTTTATTTTTACTATAGCGAGTGGCTAATTTCTACGCATTGAAAATATTAGCAGATCGGGATAGATACCCCCAACCCCTTAAAAAGAAGAGCTAATAAAAAATTTATTTTGTTGTAAAGCTTAAGATAGAGGCAGTAAGTCTAAGTGAGGGGTTTCATGGTAAATTACGATCCGCTGCAAATTATTTTATCAGCAAAATAATTACTATGTTCCGACGAAATGCCTGTTGATGATAATCAACTGCAAAATTTCTTCCCTAAATTTCTTTAAAAACGTGCAGCAACTAAGAGCGTTAGGAATTGAACCAGATGAAGTATGGAAGAAGCGATCGCGCTTTATTTTTAATACTAATAATGTGCGATCGCCTCCTTTTTTAGCCCCTATAGCCCAGCTGATGGTCACAATATATCTGGGTTCATACTGCGGGCAAATTTACAAAAACTTGCTCAACTAATTGTTTCGCTTTGGCATCAAGACGGTTCCAATCTACATCGCCAGTTTCATCAATCAAGCTAGTATCAATCTCAACTTCATAGCCCTCCAAGTTAGCGATAGCAGGACTATAATTTTTAAAACAAACTTGATAACAAAGCTCCCACAAATCGACGTTAACTTCTTTGCCTTGATACTGCAAAGACAGTACATAACCAGGGTAAGGAAGAGGCAAATTAGCCAAAGCCTCTCTTATCTCATCTGCCTGTTCCGGTGAAGCTACCTCCAGTTCTTGCCGCAGACCAAGTACAGTCGCTTTAGTTTCCTCCGGCGTGCCCTCCGGCCAAATCAGCACATCCTGGTAAGTTCCTTTATAGGTAGTCTGCTCAATCTGCTTGCGAATTTGGTCGATGACACGGATGAAAGCAGGTTGCATCAGCAATTCGGCTTGCTGCCAGCTCGTAGTATCTGTAAATTTTGGCATTTGGAGCGATCGCTCAAATCTTAAAAAAATTTAGCCCAAGTTTTGACAAAAACTGCGGATTTGGTCATGTTATCCGAGTGGTATTAATATTGAGCGTACATCGAGAGGGGGCGGCACATACCATGATCGGCCAGTTACTAGACGGGCGTTACCAAGTTATCCAAGTTCTGGGTGCCGGGGGATTCGGTCAAACCTACATAGCCCTAGACACGCGGCGACCCGGCAACCCCAAGTGCGTCGTCAAATACCTCAAACCCATTGCTAGCAACCCCGGCTTGTTAGAAACTGCCAGACGGCTGTTTAAAAGCGAAGCCGAAACCTTGGAACAACTGGGCAACCACGACCAAATTCCTAGACTTCTAGCTTACCAAGACAAAGAATTTTACCTCGTCCAAGAATTCGTTCAAGGGCATACCCTCAGCGGTGAACTCAACCCTGGCAGACGCTGGGAGGAGAGAGAAGTTATTCAAATGCTGCAAGAAGTCTTGAGCATCCTTGAATTTGTCCACAACCAGGGCGTGATCCATCGCGATATCAAACCCGATAACTTAATTAGACGCGACTCTGACCGCAAATTAGTCCTTGTTGACTTTGGCGCTGTCAAGCAAGTGCAGACTGAGATGGCAATGGCTCAAGGACAAATGAGCGCCACAGTTGCCATTGGCACTCCCGGCTATATGCCCAGCGAACAAGGGCGGGGTATGCCACGTCCTGCGAGCGATATTTATTCCCTCGGAATGATAGGCATCCAAGCGCTAACGGGACTAATGCCGCTGCAATTGCCCGAAGATAACCAGACTGGGGAGATTATTTGGCACCATTTAGCATCGGTTACTCCTGGATTGGCTGCTGTTTTAACGAAGATGACCAGCTACCACTTCAAAGACCGCTACCAGTCGGCAGGGGAAGTATTGCAGGCGTTGCAGGAACTAACTAATGCCTATCCACCCACCCAGCCACCGGCTTATACCCCACCACCGACCCCACCAACGTCCCAACAGCATACTGTCGCTGTTGTTCCTAACAATCCCTCGCAACCGCAAGTAAGGACGCCCACAGCCCCAGTTGCGCCTGTTTCTCGTCCGCCCCGCGTCTTTCCTTTACTGCTGGGTGTAGGTGTTGCTGCTGCTTGCGTTGGTGTTGGCGCTGTGGCTTTTAAGGCCGCACAACAGAGAACTTCTTCCTCAAAAACTTGTTTTGCTGTTGTTACTCCCGATTCAAATATACGCTCGGAACCTAGTTCTTCCACTCGTCAGAATATTATTAGAACTGTGCAATCACAAACGAATATTCCTGTTACTGGAAGGAGAACACAAGGCGGTTGGATAGAAGTTAAACTTGACGACGGGCGTTTGGCTTGGGCACACGCGGAAGTTATGGAAAACAATCAACAAATAACTTCTTGTCTTAAAGCTAATAAAAGACCTTTTCAGGTAGTGGATGATGCCTTGTTAATTACTAAGCGCCCGTCTCCAAGCCCCACACCAAAACCTACCAACTCAGCCACTCCATCACCGGATAAGGCTGACAAACCTACTGTTAAAGATGAGGGACGCGCTATTTTTGCCAAATCGGTAGAAAAATTTCAAGCGGGAGATTTGCCGGGTGCGATCGCTCTTGCAAAATCTATTCCTCCCACGAGTTCCGCTTACCCTCAAGTAAAGGAAGCGCTGCAAGAGTGGCCTAATAACTGGCGCATTGCCCAGTCTAAATTTATTAATGCACAAAAAGCTTTTGATGAGGGTAGGTGGCAAGATGTAATTGCTTTTGGAAAAGACCCTAGCTTTCCACAAATTCGGTTTTGGAGAGACAAGTTACAACAATTGGTTGTAACTGCTGAGAAAAACCAAAAAGCACCAGATGCTTCACCCAGCCCTAGCCCATCTCCCAGCGAATCGCCCAGCCCATCTCCATCGCCAAGTCCGAGTGAATCCCCCAGTCCCAGCCCATCACCAAGTCCCAGCGAATCGCCCAGCCCCAGCCCTAGTCCCAGTCCGTCTGCAAGTCCATCGCCAAGTCCGAGTGAATCGCCCAGCCCCAGCCCTAGTGTTATCCCCACTACTTAGCGTTATTTCTGAGGCTTAATAGTTGATATCAAATCTCATATCATCTGCGTGCGTGGAAATTGGGCATGGGGTATCGGTTTTGAGTTCAATTCAAGGGAATGGGATATTAGGAATTGATATTTTTTCCTATGCCCATACCCCATTACCAACTCCCCGTTACCTATCTGACTAAGGGCTATTTCTTCTGACGGGGAGGGGGCGTAATTGGCTCAAGCGTAGCATCGTAAAAGTAAACGCGATCGCAATAGTCAGCTTGCGTAGTACAGGTAGTTTCTATGGCCACATTGCTGACATTGCTAACATCAATTGAATAAGCTGCTCGTTCGGCAGGAGAAACGGTTCGAGAAACAGCTTGCCTTCCATCTAAGTAAATATTCACTCTAGTTGCAGGACTTCTCCGGTCATTGTCACGCATTCCAAATGCCAAAGTTAGCCTTTGAAATACAGGTTGAGAATTAATTGGCTTGATTCTACATGTCAGCGACGCATATCGGTTTCCAGGTGACATAGACAGAAGACTTCTATAGGCTGCTCTACCTATAGATACATTTAAACTATTGCCGCTCCAATTTCCAGGGCCGCTGTCAGCGCATAGAGTTTCAAGGAGGAAGTAAGGGCGTCGTGCTAGGGCAACTTGCTCGCCTAGTGGCACTAGGGAAAATGACACCATCGCACCAACGATGACTTGAGCTATCGACTTGATTTTTGGCATGGATAGTCGTTAACTATACCGAAAGTATCTGGTGTAAATTTAACAGATTTTAAAATCAGTACACTAAGGATTATATGCTTTGAAACATATTTCTTTTGTTATAAACGGGGGGCCATATAATTTTATATAATCTACATCCGCTGGGATTAGGTGGTAGATGAAGGGCGCGATCGCTTGTTGTCGAAAAGAGCGATCGCGCCGCATTCACCCCAAACCTGAACGAGAAGCGATGCTCTTACTATAAGTTTTAACCAACAATCTAAATCAAAATATATTTACAAATTGTCTAACTTAGAGTTTGTACGTGAGGGTAATCCAATATTTTTCGATATGCCGTTATTTTCTATATATAAGTATTTTAGATTTCACCAAAATGCCAAGCGCCGTCAGCTAAAAAGTTAACGTAGAATACTTTTAACAAAATTTATTAACTGTTAAGTTTTGCAGAAAAATCAACAGTTTTGCAAAGTTTCCCCTCTAAATCCACATCGATGGTAATATAGACGATCAAGCTAGGGGTGCCTGAATTAGCAGGCTGAGATAGTCCCTTAGAACCTGAGACTGGGTAATACCAGCGGAGGGAAGCTGTTTATTTTGAGGAACTCAATATGCGTACCGAATGGGTAGCGAAGCGTCGCGGACAAAGCAACGTTTCTCAAATGCACTACGCTCGTCAGGGTGTGATTACTGAAGAAATGCAGTATGTGGCGCAGCGGGAAAATCTCCCAGCTGACCTCATCCGCGAAGAAGTCGCACGGGGTAGAATGATTATCCCCGCCAATATCAATCACACTAACCTAGAACCGATGGCTATTGGCATCGCTTCTAAGTGCAAAGTGAATGCCAATATCGGAGCTTCCCCCAACTCTTCTAACCTTCAAGAAGAAGTCGATAAGCTCAAATTGGCGGTAAAATATGGTGCCGATACCGTCATGGACTTGTCCACTGGTGGCGGTAACTTAGATGAAATTCGCACCGCAATTATCAACGCTTCGCCAGTTCCAATTGGAACAGTTCCAGTCTATCAAGCTTTAGAAAGCGTTCACGGTACGATTGAAAAGCTGACAGCAGATGACTTCCTCCACGTCATCGAAAAGCACGCTCAACAAGGCGTCGATTATCAGACCATCCACGCGGGAATTTTAATTGAACATTTGCCTTTGGTAAGAGATCGCATCACTGGAATTGTCTCTCGCGGGGGGGGAATTCTCGCCCGTTGGATGCTGCATCACCACAAGCAAAATCCCCTGTATACCCATTTCAACGACATCATCGAAATCTTTAAAAGATACGATGTTTCGTTTAGTTTGGGCGACTCTCTGCGTCCCGGTTGTCAGCACGATGCATCTGATGCTGCACAGTTAGCTGAACTTAAGACATTAGGACAGTTAACTCGCAAAGCTTGGGAACATAACGTGCAGGTGATGGTCGAAGGGCCGGGTCACGTCCCAATGGATCAAATTGAGTTTAATGTTAAAAAACAGATGGAGGAGTGTTCTGAAGCACCCTTCTATGTTTTGGGGCCATTAGTAACAGATATTGCTCCCGGTTATGACCACATTACGTCAGCAATTGGCGCGGCTATGGCTGGCTGGTACGGAACGGCAATGCTTTGTTATGTCACACCCAAAGAACACTTAGGCTTGCCTGATGCAGAAGATGTGCGGAATGGGTTAATTGCCTACAAGATTGCCGCGCATGCTGCGGATATTGCAAGGCATCGTCCGGGGGCAAGAGATAGAGATGACGAACTTTCTAAAGCCCGTTACAACTTCGACTGGAACCGCCAGTTTGAATTGTCTCTCGACCCCGAACGCGCGAAGGAATATCACGACGAAACTTTGCCAGCAGATATCTATAAAACTGCTGAGTTCTGTTCAATGTGCGGGCCAAAATTCTGCCCAATGCAGACTAAAGTTGATGCAGATGCGTTGACAGAACTTGAGAAGTTCTTGGCTAAAGAACCAGTAACTCAAAGCTAAGATAATTTTATAAAACCTCGTTACCAGGTTGAACCTGGTAACGAGGTTTTAAATAAATATTTTATTAGTGTTGCTTGACTCTTTAGGATTTATTTATGAAAGCCCATAATGTATCGACTATATGATTTTTTGCCTTCTGGGAATGGCTATAAGGTGCGGCTGCTGCTGACACAACTTGAAATTCCTTTTGAGATAGTAGAACTTAACATCCTGAAAGGAGAAACGCGCACTCCAGAATTCCTTGCCAAAAACCCCAATGGGCGCATTCCCGTTTTAGAAATTCAGCCAAACCAGTTCCTTGCTGAATCGAATGCAATTCTATTTTACTTAAGCGAAGGTACTCAATATTTACCAAGCGATCGCCTTGAACGCGCACAAGTAATGCAATGGCTATTTTTTGAGCAATACAGTCACGAACCCTATATTGCTACTTCTAGATTTTGGATTTCTTGCCTTGGCAAAGCTGATGAATATCGAGATGCTATTAACCAAAAACGCGAACCTGGTTATGCAGCATTAAGGGTAATGGAAAAGCATTTAGCCAATCGCGCTTTTTTTGTGGGAGAGCGATACACTATTGCTGATATTGCTTTGTATGCTTATAC
Organism: Microcoleus sp. FACHB-831; assembly: GCF_014695585.1. Taxonomy (NCBI): domain Bacteria; kingdom Bacillati; phylum Cyanobacteriota; class Cyanophyceae; order Oscillatoriales; family Microcoleaceae; genus Microcoleus; species Microcoleus sp. FACHB-831. The sequence continues at coordinate 78,435 of NZ_JACJON010000030.1, forward strand.
TCATGTTGCCCATGAAGGCGGCTTTGAATTAACAGGATTTCCAGCAATAAATGCGTGGTTGGAACGTGTTAAAGCTCAACCAAAACATATTAGTATTACTCAACGAAAAGGTGCTGACTGAGAAAGCGCGATCGCTCTTTCTTTACTTCTATAAATATAGAGTAAGCGATCGCTACTTTCTCAATTTTAATTACCTAACTACGCTTTAGTATTAAGAATTCCCACAATCTAAGCGAGTTGGTAGACAATTTACAACCATTAGCGGACAAAATTCTACCTTAAAGTCCTTGTACGCTCTTGAATTTCTGAGATAGTAAACACTGCCTGAAACTCTAGCCCTACTGCCTGGTATAATTCAGCACCGCCTTGCTGTCGATCTACTAGAGAAATTACTCGCTCGACTTTGTAACCTGCATCGCGGAGACGCGCCACTGCTTTCATTGCAGATTGCCCCGTTGTGACAACATCTTCCAAAACTACAACTTTTGCACCTTCGGGAAGATTTGGCCCTTCAATGTATGCTCTTGTACCGTGACCCTTAGCTTCTTTGCGGATAATCAGCGCTGGTATAGGTCTGTTTTCGTAAGCAGAAACCACGCTTAACGCCGTTACAATTGGATCTGCTCCCAGCGTCAAACCTGCTACAGCATCAGTATCCATCGATAGCATTGATAACAAAAGCCTCCCGGTTGCTAAAGCGCCTTGGGGGTGGAGTGTCACCAGCTTGCCATTAATGTAATAAGTGCTGCGCTGCCCTGAAGAGAGAACAAAGTCACCTTCTTTGTAAGCCAGATGGCAAAATAAATCTAGAAGTTGCTGGCGCAGCGTTGTTAAATCGGCTGTAGCAATTTCACTTGCGATCGCTGGAGGTTGGATGTCGTTGCTCATTACTTAGGCACAAAAAGCTTAAAACTTGACCAACAAAGATCCTAGACTGAAATATCAGCTAATATTGAGTCAAGGTTGAGGAGAAACGTTATGAAAATGCGGTTTGCTAATTTTATCAGCGTGTTGGTTCTCGCTGCTACTTCTACAAGTTTATTTGCTTCGGGCGCGATCGCCAATCCAAAAGACTCCTCAAGCTTCCAGCCAATTCGACTGGAATCTATCCCCGATGCCTTCGACCGCGCCATAAATACCGACTCTGGAGACTTTTACCGCAACCGATCCATCAAGCGTCAAGTTGATCTTATATTAGGCCCTGGTTTCTTTGGTCGAACTGCTTTCCCCGAAAGTGAAATCGAGCGCGATGCAGCAAGATTAAATAAGCTTTACCGGGAACTAATGTACCAGCAGGTTTCCAGCGATCCGATTCTTCGCACTCCAGATCTACCCAATCCCTACAATACTTCTATTTTACAGTTGCCATCTTCTGCCCTTCGTGGTAATCGCGTACTTGGCAGCGAATTTTTCTATGAAACCCTGCCACCAAGATAACTGTCGGCAAATCTAGACGGCCATACTTCAAATCGCGCCATTCCTACTGTGTATTAGGAAGGCGCGATCGCTCATTATTTTGTATTTATAAAAATCGGCAGTGCAGGAGTTGAACCTGCCTTGGACGAATTATGAGTTCGTTGCCTAAACCGCTCGGCCAACTGCCGTAGACTATAATTATATATTACTTGCGGACTAGCCCATATTCAGGTTGTTACCTCACCAAGCCTAAAAAATCGCATAAATCATATATTAGCGTGTTATGAGCCGATTATCTAAACTATTTGCCTGAATTTTGAATAAATTTTTGACTCGTTAAGCAGCCGCGGGTCGCTTAATCGGCTCCGGATACATCATATTCTTGTATGTGTATATAGTATACTCGCTATTTGAATCGAGTGCGACAGCAACAACATAGACTTTAGCTTTGACAACCCATGAAACTGAATTCGACAGTAGCGCTCACGTTAATTTTGCTTACCTTAATGTTTGGTGCTGGCTTTGTGAGTTCGATATGGGGATTTACCATAGGTCATGAAGCTCTCAAAGGAGTGACTCAGCCCGATATTCGTCCCACCAAGAAATTGGCAAGCAGCAAGCGGAGTTCTTCTGGTAAAGAAGGCATAGATATGTTGCGTGAGGAGGATATTCTCAAGAAAGTAAGGGTTTATATTGATAGCAAGGGCAAAGAGGCAAAGGCTGAAAAAAATAAGGAGGATACCAGGAACAAGAGTGACTCAACAAAGGATGAAAAGCCTTCTGACGAGTCCAGCAATGAGGCAAAAGCAGCAAATACACAAGCTAATTTCCCTGTTAAAAGTCAAGACAAGCAGGTGACGCTAGAAGTGCGTTCTGCGAGCCAACAGGGTGGTTCTTTGTTACTGAATGTGAGCATGAAGAATGAAGGGTCTTCTGCTGTGCGTTTTCTCTACAGTTTCTTAAATATTACTGACGATCAGGGTAGAGCGCTGAGCGCTATTACAGAAGGATTGCCAGGAGAATTGCCAGCCAATGGAGAGGAATTTTCGGGAACGGTCAGTATTCCAACAGCTTTGCTAGAGAATTCCCAAAAAATTTCACTGACGCTAACAGATTATCCCGATCAAAAACTACAGCTGAAAATGTCTGATATTCCAGTCGTGAGATAGAGATTCCTTAGCGTAGTTGGTGAATTACCCTAGAAACAAATACGCTTGAGCAAGACCTACTCCATACCCGAAAAATTTACCGCCATACAATGTATTCACATTTCTGCGTTAGCATAGCTGCGTTCCGCCTTGAAACTTATTTGTGCGGAGGGTTGCCTCCGTTTTAGTTGTGTTGACGGTAAGTGGTTCGGTTAATCTGGCTGGGACAGATATTCTGCTGAGAATTTTGTCGGTGTTAGTGCTAATTGCAATAAACGCCTTTTTTGTGACGGCTGAGTTTTCAGTGGTATCGGTGCGGCGATCGCGCATCAACCAATTGGTGGAAGCAGGTGATATTCAGGCTAAGACGGTGCAAAACCTGCAAAGGAGCATAGACAAGCTCCTTTCTACCACTCAGTTGGGTATAACTCTCTCTAGTCTGGCTCTCGGTTGGATTGGAGAGACTACTATGGCTGTTGTGGTGGTCAGATGGATGATGGCTCTGCCGCTCCCCGCCGAGGTCAGCCATATGGTTGCTCATTCCGTAGCCATCCCTCTAGCTTTTTTCCTCATTGCCTACTTGCAAATTGTTTTAGGAGAACTTTGCCCTAAAGCAGTTGCCCTGCTTTATTCGGAACAACTAGCAAGGTTTTTAGGGCTACCAATAAGAGCGATCGCCCGTTTTTTCAACCCCTTCCTCTGGATACTCAATCATTCAACTCGCTTGCTGTTGCGGCTGGGGGGCATTGACTATACGGGCCAGATGTCTACCCGCGTCACCTCAGAAGAGTTGCAGGTGATAATCGCCACAGAGCAGGAATCTCCAGGTCTGAAAGCCAAAGAGCGAGAGCTGCTCAACAATATATTTAACTTTGGCGACGTGGTGGCCGGACAAGTTATGGTTCAACGCACAAGCATTGTTGCCATTCCTATTAGTGCCACCTTCGGGATGCTGCTCAATCAGATTGCCGCAACGGGCTACTCTCGCTATCCCGTCATAGGAGAATCATTAGATGACATTTGCGGCATCATCTACTTCAAAGAATTAGCTGAACCCTTAGCACAAGGCCAGTTAGAGCTGGACGCGCCAATTGAACCCTGGATTCGTCCGGCGCGGTTTGTACCAGAATCTACTCATGTGAGTACGCTGTTACCAGTCATGCAGCGATCGCTCCAAGCTATGGTCATCGTCGTAGATGAGTTTGGCGGTACGGCTGGCTTGCTAACTATTAAAGATTTGATCGCGGAAATTATCGGTTCCTACCCACAGCAGCACACCGAAGAGTTAGCCGTGCAAATCCTCGATCAGGATACGTTTCTCGTGCAAGCACAGATGAATCTTGAAGAAGTTAACGAAGTTTTAAATCTAGACTTGCCCCTGACTGATGAATATCAAACTCTAGGCGGCTTTTTGCTTTACGAGTATCAAAAAATTCCACCTATGGGCGAAACGCTGCAATATGACAACCTCGATCTAACTGTAGTGTCTGCCGAAGGGCCACGTTTAGATCAAATTCGCATCCATAGGCGATCGCCTTCAGCAGATATAGACGCCCCACAAGAACTTGAACAGTCAGCCGCAGAAGCAAATGGGCGGCGTCCGCCTGCAAGCGATCGCCTCTAATGCTCGGCGCAATCCTCTGAACTACGGTTTCAGTTTCCTGGAAGTGGCTCAGCATAGGGTAGAGGATCTTTTAATTGCAATTCCTCAAAAGCGGCAACACGCAATCGGCAGGAGTCGCAGACGCCACAAGCGCGATCGCCTCCAGCATAGCAAGACCAGGTTTTTTCCCAAGGAACGCCCAATTTATTCCCTAATTGGATAATTTCTGTTTTCTTGAGGTCTATCAGGGGCGCGATAATGGCGATCGCTTCTCCTTCCCTGCCCTGTTTTGTACCTAGTCTAAAAACTTCCTGCATTGCCCTAAGATAGTCAGGCCGACAATCTGGGTATCCGGAGTAATCCAAAGCGTTAACGCCGATATAAACTCTTCTTGCAGCGATCGCCTCTGCATAAGCTAGGGCAAAGCTCAAAAAAATCGTATTGCGGGCGGGAACATAAGTTACAGGAATGTTTTGAGCCATTTCATCTAAAGAGCGACTCTCTGGCAGGTTAATTTGGTCATCTGTAAGCGCCGAACCGCCCCACCGACGCAAGTCAAAGCTGACCACCTGATGTTCTGCCACACCAATTGAACCTGCGATCGCTTCCGCTGAGTCTAACTCTCTAAGATGTCGCTGCTGGTAATTAAACGACAGCGCGTACAACTCACAACCATCTGAAGCCGCCTGGTACAAAACCGTAGATGAGTCTAACCCACCAGACAACAACACAACTGCTTTCACCGCCATCGCTCTTTCCTACCTTCTACAAATTCTCTCGTCGAGTCGGAGCTAAACTGCCACTAAAAATCCCCCAAATTCCCGATGACAAGATGGACGGGGGAGAAACTGACACATTTAGATGCCTCAATGCAAACCTTAGCAACACAATGTAATATTAACGGCTCTATATACTTGAGAAACTTGTGGAACCTGGACAAAAGTTTTAAATTCTTTACAAATAGAGCCGCCGTGCTACTATCTGGATGGTTTGAGGCGGATAACGATTATTAATCAAATTAATTCAAGTGGTGGAGGAGCCTACAGGAGTGCAAGATAGTATGTCAGCGAGACATTCAGACGCTCATGTGCAGCGCAATCAGCCTAAACCGATCCGAATTGGAGTGATCGGCGTTGGCAATATGGGACAACATCATACCCGCGTTCTAAGTCTGCTCAAAGACGTTGAGCTAGTGGGTGTGTCCGATATTAACGTCGATCGGGGTTTGGACACGGCTAGCAAGTATCGAGTTCGCTTCTTTGAAGATTATCGCGATCTGCTTCCCTATGTTGATGCGGTCTGCGTTGCCGTCCCGACGCGCCTGCATCACGAAGTTGGGATGACTTGTCTAGAATCCGGTATTCACGTCTTAATTGAAAAACCGATTGCCGCTAGTATTGCGGAAGCAGAATCCCTAGTAAATGCAGCTGCCGAGTCGGGCTGTATTCTTCAAGTGGGACACATCGAACGCTTTAACCCAGCTTTTCAGGAACTCAGCAAAGTGCTGAAGACAGAAGAATTGCTGGCTCTAGAAGCTCACCGCATGAGTCCCTACTCGCAGCGGGCTAACGATGTCTCTGTAGTCTTGGATCTGATGATCCACGATATTGACCTGCTCATCGAGCTGGCAGCTGCCCCCGTCGTGAAATTGACAGCCAGTGGCAGCCGCGCCTCTGATTCTGGCTATTTAGACTATGTGACGGCTACGCTGGGCTTTGCAAATGGCATTGTCGCTACTCTGACAGCCAGTAAGGTGACGCACCGCAAAATCCGCCGCATTGCCGCCCATTGCAAAAATTCTCTGACTGAGGCTGATTTTCTCAACAATGAAATCCTGATTCACCGCCAAACTACTGCTAACTACATGACCGACTACGGTCAGGTGCTTTACCGCCAGGATGGTTTGATTGAGAAGGTTTACACCAGTAATATCGAACCGCTTCACGCCGAGTTGGAGCATTTTGTCGGTTGCGTGCGGGGTGGCAATCAGCCCTCCGTAGGCGGCGAGCAGGCTCTCAAAGCTTTGCGTTTAGCGAGTTTGATTGAACAGATGGCTCTCGATGGTAAAGCTTGGCATTTGCCAGAGTGGGAGCGTCGTGCTGTAAATTCTCCAGCGATCGCTGTTTCTTACTAAAACTGTTAATGGTGGTAATTGGTAATTGGTAATTGGAGAAACCGCGATTACCATTACCCACTACCTATTAGCCATTAACGATTAACCACTAACAAATGGCGGTTTTTGAAGCTGTAACAGCTCTTGGAGCGATCGCCCAATTTCTGCATTTACCACCTGGTTTCCTTGAGGACTCAGGTGAATGGTGTCGCGGTATAAATTTTCTGGCTGCTCGGTTGAGTTGAAAATAGGCAGAAAATCTATATAGTTGATTTTCTGGGTCTGTGTCAAATCAATTAGACGTTCTCTTGCTTTGAGTTCATAATCGCGTGGGCCGGGTTCTCCTATTTCTCTGAGTAAAGGTGTCATTGCTAGCAGCAAGTGACAGCCAGCTTGAGAGACTATTGTTTTAATTTGCCAGATGGCTTCTATATTAAAGCCAACGCGATCGCCTGGTTCTGCGTTTACGGCTGCCATTTCTGCTGGCGGCGTGTATGGCAAAACGTAGCGGCTGAAGGCTTCTGCTAAGGCTAACGGGGGTTTGTGGCTGGGGTAGAAGCGATCGCGTCCTATAGGCACTGAAGTCGGTGCTGTGCCAAACAAATCATCTGTATTAATCAACAACACCACCGCCTGAGCGTTAAAAGTACCAAACCGCTCTAAATAAGCTAATTCATTGCGCGGACACCAAGAATTAGCCGAAGCGTTAAGAACTTCTACCTGATTAAAATTTGTACTAGCAATAGACGATTGCAACTGCTGAGTCATTACAGCCGAAATAATATCAGCCTGATCCGTCCACCAGCCGCCGTTAGCAATAGAGTCTCCCAATAACAGCACCCGCAGAGTAGACTCTGGACGAGTTACTGTTATGGCTGGACTACGCATTGAATACTGATTAATTTCTATCAGGTTGCCAAACCTGCGAGTGCGCTGGTTTGGTGCTAACAAATAACCAATCTTGTCATCGGTAACATAAATTAGGGGATTGCCAAATCCGAATAGCAATCTTAGCCCAATTTCCAGCAGCACCAACAACCCAACAACAACCGCTAAAACAATCACCGCAACTTTCACTAATTTCCCCCTCAACAACGCGGACTGTAACCAGGCTAAATTAGACATCTTGCAAAAATACTTTTGCAAGATGTCTATTGAATACGAGTCTATCCCGTTGCCGATTCTTCTGCCTTGTCAGATGCTACTGTCGCTGCACCTTCTTCAGATTGTTTTGAGCATCTACATAGTCAGGGGCTAATTTAATCGCTTGCTTAAACTCTTGAACCGCTTCGGTCAACTTTCCTTGCTGCTGTAGAGCGAAGCGCGAACATAAACACGAGGTAAAATATGGGCTGGTCATTTCTCACCCGTTCGGGTTATGGACGATCCCTGATTTCATCGCTAACCTAGTCAAGGGTATGATATCTTCACAAATTGTTGCAGCGCTTTAGCACAGAGAGGATTACAGCGCCATGTCAGACTTGAATCGTGGAATTATGAAGTTCAAGGGAGCTGATAGCCCCACAGCGATCGCTATCTCATCTGTAGTAGTTTTGGGAGGCATCGGCTTCCTACTCTGGTGGGCACTTCACACCGCCTACGCAGTGCATTAATCAACCAGCGATCGCGCAAACTCCTCTAACAAAATTATCTTGCTAGCCGGATTACTCCGGCTTTTCCTTTTTATATTTCCTACTCAGTTTTGCGGGCAGGTTCAGGCACACACGTGCAGTTTGTAGTATATGTAGTGTATACTACAAAGATGTTTGTAGCAATTAAATCTAAAGTCCTTAGTAACGGCTTTAACAGGGGGAGTCATGGCTTCGTTTCGAGATATTCTCAACTACTACCAAAGCTACAGGAGGATTGCACTTTTCAGTATTGCAGCAACTAGCATTTTTGAGATTTTAGATTTATTTGTTCCCTATATCATTGGACAGATTTTAAATGTTTTGTCAGATAAGCCTGTAGATGGGCTATTGCAAAACGCGATCGCTCGTATTGCCACCCTCACCAATCAGCCTGTTAATCAGATTTTCTCCCTAACCGTACTGCTAGGATTAACTTTTTTTATTACCGTAGTAAGATCGCCAATTCAGCCTTGGATAAGCTCGTGGTTCCATTGGGATATTGCGCTGCGATCGCGTCGAGACAATGGGGAAAAAGTCGTCGAAAAAATCCTCACCATGCCTTTAGAGTTTTACGACGAAAACAACCCAGGACGGATTGCCGGAAGAGTCGCTAGGGGTCTCGCCAACCACACTTGGAGTTATCCAGACATATCCGGTCAGCTAATACCAAAACTATTTAGGGTGTTGGGTATTGCTGTAATTATATGGCTGATTCAATGGCAAATCGCTATCTTTTTCCTGGTTTCTTTCATATTAATCCTCAGCTTCAGTCTCACTAAGTTAAGGGAGATTATCCAAAGAGAGGAGTTGTTGGATAAATACATGGAAAATACCGAAAGCCGCACTTCAGAACTTATCACGAATATCAAGACAGTCAAAGCTTTTGCAACTGAAGCTGTAGAACTAAATCGCCAACGGCAACGCTTAGAGCGGGAATTAAAAGTTGTCGAGTATCGCATTCATCTCAGTTACGTTAAACTGGCCACAAAGCAAAGAGTAGTGGTTCAGGCTTGTGTATTTTTGGTACTAGCTTTTACGGTGTGGGCTACCATAAAAGAGCAAATCTCGCTGGGACATTTTGTAACGATTTTAACAGTTGCCAGCATGGCTTACTCAGAGTTGGAACCTATCACCAACCTGGCTGAAATATTTGCCCGTCGTTACGCTTCGATGATTCGGTTTCATGAATTTATGCACTTGCCCGCCGGAATAGATGCAGGTGGTGTGCTGATGGATTCAGGTGAAACAGCGAAATCCTATAGCTTTACAGGCAAAATAGAGTTTTCAGGGGTAAGTTTTGGATATGACCGCGATCGCCTAGTCTTAGAAAACATCAATTTGCTAATTGAACCTTATCAAACTGTGGCGTTAGTCGGTCGTTCAGGTTCGGGCAAATCTACTTTTGTGAAGTTGCTTTTTAGATATTTTGAACCTACCCAAGGTCGCATCTTAATGGATGGGCAAGACATTCGCCAGCTAGATGTTACTGGCTATCGCCGACGGCTGGCAATTGTTCACCAAGAAGTAGATGTTTTCAACGGCACTTTGCTAGATAATCTCACCTACGGCAACCCCAAAGCTACTTTTGAGCAGGTGCAAGAAGCTTGTCGCATTGCCAGAGTAGATGAAGTTATTCAGCAGTTGCCCCAAGGTTATTACACGCTTGTGGGCGAACGGGGTATGCGATTATCTGGGGGACAGCGGCAGCGGCTGGGTATTGCTAGGGCGCTGCTGGTAGAGCCAGATGTGTTGATTTTTGATGAAGCCACATCTAGCTTAGATTATGAGTCCGAGCGCTCGATTCAGCTAGCAATGCGCTCGATTTTGGGTACTCGCACGACGATTGTTATTGCCCACCGACTCAGTACGGTACGGGAAGCAGATAAAATCGTGGTTCTCGATCGAGGGCGGATAGCCGAAGTGGGTAGCCATGATGAGTTGCTGCGGCGTGAGGGGATTTACCGACGCTTGCACTCGCTGCAAGAAACTGGCGAACTGGTCGATTAGGTGTCTTCTAGTTCTGGGAGGGTGATAATTTGGCGTTTAAGGAGGGGCGATCGCTCCCTTCTAACTCCCCTAGTTCTTGCCCCGCGCCAGTTTTGCGTATCGTCAAAAAAACTTTTGAAAATATTTTGACTTTTATAACTGTTGTGCTACTATTAATATTCGTGGACGAAATGGGTCGATGCCCGAGTGGTTAATGGGGGCGGACTGTAAATCCGCTGGCTTGCGCCTACGCTGGTTCAAATCCAGCTCGGCCCACCACGAAACAAGTAACAAGTAGAAAGTAGGAATTATTGATTTCGCCTTTGTACTTTTGACTTGTTTAGCGCCTGTGTAGCTCAGTGGTAGAGCACTTCATTGGTAATGAAGAGGTCACGAGTTCAATCCTCGTCATAGGCTTTTAATAATTATTACAGAGCGGTATCATTCCTGCTAGGGATAAGTTTTATCCAGCCTGATTTGATACGCAAAACTATCTCATAATTTTGTGCAGACAAGTGATTTTGCCTGTACAAATTTGGCTTATCTTTTTCGTTTAATAATTCCAAATATCTTTATAGATTGGCTTCAAAGCTTTGTTAGCCCAGTAGGTAGGTGATATGTTTCTAGCTAGGGCTTGGTTTTATGTAGCAACTACCAAGTTGGGTTGAGTAATAAACTATTTCATTGGGCAGGTAAATGCCCTAAAAGTAAAAATTATCTGGTTATTACTTCTTTGGTTGGATGCTGTGGGATGTTTCCCTAACTGTTTGTATCGTTGGCTTATTTAGGTAGGCTAGGAATTGCTAGCTAGGGAGGGCGATCGCTTATAAATCAGGCAGAACTAATTTTGTTAGCGAAGCAACGACGAAGCCTTCTATCAGCCTGCCATCGTAATCTGTACAAGGGCAAGAGGGCTTGATATGTAGGTAGTACGGGTACGGCAGGACTCGAACCTGCGGCAGGCGGATTAGAAATCCGCTACTCTATCCAACTGAGTTACGCACCCAGATAAACAGGGTTAATCTGAGACAAACTTTATATTACATTGTATCTGTGCATAAAGCAGCAAGCAAGTCAGAATTATAGACGTTTACACCACATTAAGAGCAAGCAGCTTAAAGGTTCGATGTACACTAAAAACCAACAGGGTGAGACGTTAGCTAGGATAATGTGATATTCAAGGCGATCGCTGCGTCTAGTCTAGCCCAGCACTAGCATTCTGCACTTTAAGTGCGCCAGTTGCCCCGCGATCGCAATAACTCAGCAGAACCCCCGGCCCCCTGTCAGGAGTCATTTACCAGCGCCATGTTTATTCTGAAACGGCAGGATGTTGAAATTTCTAGCATTCAGCACCCGACACGGGAGCAACAGATCCCCATTCTCAATTATCAGGGGCAAACATTTCGCTTGATTAGCGTATTTGCGGCTAATCAAGCAGAAGAAGCCAAAGCCTTCTGGCGGGATCTTACTGATAACCGTGGCAAAGCGTGCGTCCTGCTCGAAGAGCCGGATCGCTACAGCGTCTGGGGCAAAATCCGTCTAGATCAGCTGGCGGCGGAAGCCAGTAACGACAGCAAAATACAACCGTTAACCCAAGCTTGTTTATTGCTGTTGCAAGCAGTCTACATGGATATTGAAGACCTATTGGGAGCCAGACAAGCAGGATTATTTCAGAAAGATCTTGTCGAAATCTTGCGAAAGTGGAACTTTCCTGGAGGCGATACACCGTCAGCGGTAAACTCTTTGCTAACAATGGATCCGCTCAGCAGCTTACAGGTTCCCCCTTGGGAGGAACATCATCTGATAACCCTGTTGCAAGAAATTCATAGGCTGGGAAAAGGATATTTTGGCAATACCAACTTTGCACAGGGAGTAAGCGATACATTACAAGATATGCCCGGGGGCGATCGCGCTCAGTTTATAGACTGGTTAAAGCAAACAGCTCTGGGTAAGCTCTGGCGATAACCTACAAAATGTTTAAAAGTATGCCATTGCAGGCTGTGGTTATGCGATACTTGCAATGTGCTTGCGGCTAATTGTTCAGCCCTAATCCAATTTTTGCAGATTTGCCTTTCTGCTGTCGTCGCTAGCTATCGATTCGGGGAATTATATGAGCAGTTCTGTGGACAAGTCATCCGGTTCTCAATCCCCCATGTTGGGTCAGATCGTCGTCTATGCGGGGATTGCTTGGGCTGTGCTAGCGCTTTTGTTCTTTCTGCTGTTTAGCATCTCAGTGCCAGGTGAAGATCCACCGCTTTGGTACCGTATTGGTACTTACATATTTGAAGAGGTAGCCTTCCTGGGAGGCGCGATACTGTGTTTTAGAAATTGGCAAAGCCCTCAGATTGCCAGCGGACGGAATGTTTGGCTGGGAATTGGTCTGGGGATGCTGTCATACTTTCTAGGAAACTTGCTGTTTTGCTGGTGGGAGCTTTATTGGGGTTTAGATCCCGCCGTGTCATTGGGAGATCTATTTTTCGTAGCTTTCTATCTGTTTCTCGGCTGGGGAATGATTTTAGCGGTTCTGCCCAGACGCCTGAATCTAGAAAACAAACAGTGGGTAATCGTCGGAGCGATCGCCTCAGTTGCAATTGCTCTAGCTGTCTGGCTTTCTCTTGCCTCGCCCGCGGATTCAGAAGAAACCAGCGTTCCGCCCTCAAAGCCACCAATTGCACAAGTATCCCCAGCAACACAACCAAAAACAACTGCTCCCCCCAAAAAAGCACCGACACTGAAAGCAACCCCTAAAGCAGGGGCCTCTGCACAGACAAAACCCCCAGCATCTAAGCCGCCTGCGGAAACTGCACCCAAAAATCCGCCCCCAGGTTGGGTATTATCCCTCGAAGACAATCTCAAACCGCTAGCAAAGCCAGTAAGTTTCTTCTACATTATTTGTGATGTCGTTCTCCTGATTATTGCCGCCACCCTATTGTTAGCATTTTGGGGCGGGCGTTTTTCTCAGTCCTGGAGGATGATTGCAGCGGCAGCGTTTTCGTTCTACATTGCAGATATGTGGTTTAAATACGCTACCGATCATATTCCTGACTACCAAAGTGGGTTTATACTAGAAGTCTTTTGGGTCTTCAGCGGCGTTTTGTTTGCCGTCGGTGCTGCCCTCGAATACGATACCTCCATCCGTTCCAACCGCCGTGGTGCGCGCAAACGGGCATAGCAACTTTGTGGCATGAGTCCTAGAAAACTCTCTGATTCAGACAAGCGCGACATCCTCAACCTGTATCGAGAGCCAGAAGAGACTACCTCTACCCTGGCTGTTCGCTACAATGTCAGTAGCTCAACGATTAGCCGCCTCCTAAAGAGTCGGTTAGTTGAGCAAGAATATGAAGCGCTAATACAGCAAAAACGCTCTAGTCGCGGCCAAAACAGCGTTGACGACGACGAAGCAGATACAGACGATCTAGTAGAGGTCGAGTCAGAATCTGGCTTGGAAGAGGCAACCCCTGAACCTGAACGTCGGGTGCGGAAGCGATTGTCTTCTTCTGCTCAGGAAACTTCTCCTAATCTACTTCCAGCTTCTTTTTCCTTAGATGAGGAAGAAACGGCCAGAAGAGAGGAAAATTTCATAGCCGCCCTCAATCAAGATGTTGCAAGCGAGGCGACAGAACCCGAACTGCAACCAAGCAACGTTCCTAACTCTCTAGCGGCTAACAACTTAGAGTTGTTGCAGGATAATTACCGTGCAGAAGCTAGCGTCTTAAAAGAGATGCTAGGAGAAGACCTAGCCGATTTAGACGATGAGGAACAAGACGACGACGACTTAGAAGATGGGGATGAAGAAGACTGGGAAGACGATCTGCCTGATGCAGACAGTCATTCTGGGCTAAAAATTATTCCCCGAGAAAGCCGCGCTAACGTTCAAGTTTTACCCTTGTCTCAAGCCTCCCTTCCTAAAATATGCTATTTGGTAGTAGACCGAACAGCAGAGTTGATCGTGCGACCTCTCAAAGAGTTCAGCGATCTAGGAAAAATTCCTGCTGAAGAAGTTCAGCAGAAAACTTTGCCCGTATTCGACAATCACAGAGTAGCCCGGCGTTTTTCCAACCGCGCCCAGCGAGTGATTAAAGTTCCCGATGGCAAGATGCTCCAGAAAACTTGTTCGCAGCTGCAAGCCAAAGGAATTACCCGCTTACTTATAGATGGTCAGGTCTATTCGTTGTTACTGTAGTTAGTAGTTAGTGGTTAGTGAGTAGTAGCAAATAAAAACTAAAAACTAACGCTAACTACTAACAAACAATAAAAAAGCGTTTTACCAGACTGGCACCAATTAAAGTCAGGCTTGGTTAAACCAGGTATTACCTTACAAAAATATATATATTCCCCTTTGAGGGATTTTTTCGTTCAGCCTTTCGCCAAAGGTGGCAACAGGCGAATGCTAAACCAGAATTACCTTAATTTTTCTTAATAATATACGCTAGCAAAGTGACATTCCAGCCGTAGCGCCTGGAAAAACTTACCTTGCTGGTGCGGATGCAATCCAACAGCAGCATATTCAAGCTTATAACTGAATCGACGCCAGAAGCGTTACTTCGTGTACTCAGAGGACTTTGCAAGCTTTAGAGGCTAGTTTTGTTTTTGGGGAATAGTTAATTTTAGGCGGGAAAGTCTGCACTGCTCCTTTAAATCTGTGAATTTAGCACCAGACGGGCAAACCCCCAAAATTGTTGATTTGGACATCCTTCGATCCAGGTGATTAGGTATTAGCCAAGAATAATTTCTTTTTCTTCCACCTAAAAAGTTGATTAGAAATACTAATTTGGGTACTTTAAAGATAGGATCAAAATTGCTGAATTCTAACCAGTGTTTGTTCAATTTTGAACAATTTAAACAAAATAATAATTATTATTAAGTGGAGCTTGAACGAGATGGAAGTAAGCTATCTACTCAACCTTTACGAAGCTGGAGAAAGAAACTTTGCTGGGGTTGACCTCAGCGGAGCAGATTTGAGGGGAGTTACGCTAATCGGCGTCAATCTCACGGGCGCTAATTTCAGGGGAGCCAATCTCAGTAGGGCTTTTTTAACTAAGTCAGATTTGAGCGGCGCTATGCTGAACTGGGCGGATTTAAGTTTTGTAAAACTCAGCGAAGGCAAACTGGTAGATGCAGACTTGACTAAAGCTAACCTAAGCGGAGCTTTCCTGGTGAAGTCAAAACTACCGGGGGCAAAAATGAGCGGTGCAAATCTAGCCAATGCTAACCTCCGCTCGGCTAACTTGTGGGGTGCTAATCTGTGCAGCGGGAATCTGCAACAAATCAACTTGCGGGAAGCTAATCTTAGTGGCGTCAACTTGAGTTGGGCTAATTTGTGCGGAGCAAGGCTGAGTGGCGCGAGGCTGTATGGGGCTTCATTAAATGGCACCAATTTCAGTAGGGCTTTCTTAAAGGGATTAGACCTGAGTGGAGTCGATTTACAGGGGGTAAACCTCAGTGGGGCTAAAATGAGTGGCGCTAAACTAGAAGGCGCTAACTTAATAGGAGCGGATTTGAGGGAAGCAACGATGCGTCTAGTGAATCTAAAAGGGGCAGACTTGACAGGAGCAAATCTGGCAGGGGCTTGCCTTGCAGAGGCCAATTTGACCTGGACGATACTTAGCAAAGCGGATCTTAGCGGCGCCGACTTGAACGATGCGACGCTGAGCGGCGCAAATTTTGATGGTGCTAGGATTGATGGCGATATCCGGCCTGATTCGGCGCAACAATTTTTCTACTCAGGGACAAGTAGTAATGCGATACCTTTTGGAGAAGCGGCGGGAGCAATGGTTGGGTGAGAGCGATCGCGAGGGGCGCATATCGATGAGGAACAGGGCTGTAAGCAATGGATAAGCATTCTGCTACAACTGGCTACGGCGTAGTGTTGGTGACAGCTTCCTCGCGGCAAGAGGCGGAGGCGATCGCTGAAGCTTTAATTAATTCTCACCTAGCTGCTTGTGTCAACCTGTTTCCTGTCCATTCTATTTACACATGGCAAGGAAAGGTTAACTCGGAAGAAGAGTGGCAGCTGATAATTAAAACTGACTTAGCGCAATTTCCTACTCTGGAAGCTAAGATTCGACAATTGCACTCATATGAAGTACCAGAAATAATTGCTCTGCCAATTTTGGCAGGCTCTGAGCCATACTTACAGTGGATTTCAGAGCAAGTTAGCGGTAATGAGTAATTGGGAATGACAATGAACAATGAATATTTAATCGTTTTTCATTGCTGAGTTTAAACGTCTTGCCAAGTAAATAATGTCATCTTTTCTAGCAATTTGATCTATCCATTCTTGAGGAATGTTGTTAACGCCGTAATAAATGCCAGCTAAACCGCCAGTGACAGCAGCGGTAGTATCGGTATCGCCGCCAAGATTCACAGCTTTGAGTACTGCTTCCCGATATGAGGAGGTATTCAAGAAACACCAAAGCGCAGCCTCTAGGGTATTAATAACATAGCCGTTGGAATTAATTGATTCTTCTGGCAAACTGGAAATATCTCCGCTGAAAACTCTTTCAAAATGCGGCCTTTCATTAGCGTATACGTCTTGGGAATAAATTTCGCGGGCATTTTGTATACCTTGGAGATAGGCAGACTTTGGAGCTGAATCATTCAATAGACAAACGGCAATACTGATATAGATTCCGCAGGCTATTTGGCATCTTAGATGAGCGTGAGTAATTGAAGAAACGTTGTGTACGCGCTCAATTAGTTGAGAAAAATCTAGATTTTTGTGGTAATAAGCAAGGGGTAATATTCGCATCAACGAACCATTGCCATTACTATGTTCATCCTTACCACCAGCCTCTAGAGGTGGAACGCCTTGTTTGAGACGTTCGATAGCTTTTGCTGTAGAGTTGCCAATGTCGAAAAGATTGCCGTGCGGAGTCCAGTAGTTGTCGCTGTACCAGCGGCAGAAAGAATCTGCGATCGCATCTAATGAAAACCCCCAGCACATAGAATCTGCCAAGCAGAAGGTAAGAGAGCTATCATCTGACCAAGTACCAGGGGGTTGATTATAAGTTCCGTAGCCGAACATAGTTTCTACTGGCGAGCTTACCCGGTCGGCTCGACTGCTGAACTCTACGGGGACGCCCAAGGCGTCAGCCACACACACGCCCATCAATCCTGCCAGGGTTTTAGAGTCGCTTTGCATAATTTTAGTTACCTCCACATCAAGAAACTGATGATTTCAGGGTAATAAGCGCGATCGCTACCCTTGTGAGCATGCCTTATCGCGGCGGGATAGTAGCTGATACGCGCATCCGCCGCTATAGCCTGTTATATCAATCAATTTGGATTAATCCCAAATGCTTGCGTCCAAAATTGATATAACGCGCCTTTATTTTGGTTAGAAATATGGTCTACGGCGATGCCTAATTTATGCCGCACTTTAAACCTAATGACAACTTGCAATATCGGTGGTTTTTTCGTTTTGCAGCCGCGTTACTACTCGTAGGTCAAGTATTGGTGCGTTTGCTAAAAGGCAGAATACCTCGATACCGCCATGTTATCGAATACATGGCAATGGTGGGACCTGATTCCCTGATGGTGGTTCTACTGACTAATGGCTTTGGAGGAATGATTTTTACCCTTCAAATGGGACGAGAGTTTAGCCGTTTGGGGTTAACCAACTTTGTGGGAGGAATTTTTGCGCTAGCTTTTTGCCCCGAACTGGCTCCGATTGTAACTACCAGTATTGTCGCAGGACAAGTCGGTTCTGCTTTTGCTGCTGAAATTGGAGCGATGCGGCCTTGAGATTTTCTGGAGATGTCTAGTATGTTTTCGCGGGTTAATGGGGGGTTAAACCCGAGCTATCGGAAAAGCTCCCGCCAGCCATGCATGGCAGTTGGTTAACCCCTGTACCAATCCAGTACCAATCCAGTACCAGTTTTAAAAGCCACAAAATCGCTGGAAGCCTAAGCCGATGGTGAGATTTGAACTCACGGCCAACTGATTACGAATCAGCTACTCTACCACTGAGCTACACCGGCACAATTTATAATCTTAGCGAATATTTACTATAGAGTCAAGTGGGCGATCGCTAACAAATAGTAAATGCGATCGCTCACCTATAACCTACACCCATCGTCTGAGGATGGGTTAACGGGACTTAAACAGATTTCAAGCCCAAACAAAGCCCAAAGCTGCGATATTCGCGATGAATACGTCCCGATTGTGGTTCAGCCACTCGACAAAACGGAAAGACATTGCTGTCCG